>JASFVS010000136.1:0-7882 GCA_050049715.1 Phycisphaerales bacterium | reverse complement strand
CAAATGTTAATGTCCATATCGAATATTTCAGCGCCAGCAGGATTTACGAGCTGGTTTTAGCCGGTAACGTTGATATCGGACTTGTAGCCGTCCCCAAAATAGATAAGAGACTCGATGTGTATGAATTCGAGAACGAGCCGCTGGTTTTGGTTTGCAGTCCCAAACATCCTTTGTCATACGAATCACAGATAGACATTCACAAATTACAATTCGAAAAATTTATCGCTTTCGACAAGGATGTTCCCACACGTTTATGGATAAACAATATCTTAGAGCGCTACAATACTGCTGTCAGATCGGTAATGGAATTCGATAATATCGAAACCATTAAACGAGCAGTGGAAATAAATTCAGGTGTAAGTATCTTACCAAAAACGGCCATTCTTCAGGAATTGGCCAGCGGAACAATCAAAGCGATTGAAATATCGAATGAAAAATTTGTCAGACCCACCGGAATTATTGTCCGAAAGGGTAAAATTTTTGGCCAGGCTGGCCGATACTTTATTGAGCTGCTGAGAAAGAGAACTTGATAAAGTTAATATTTAATATTAAAAAGGCCAAATATTAACCGGTGAATCTTGAAATTAGTTTATCCCCCACTAATTGAGCTTAGATTTATGGACAAATTATGTGGGATTCGTAATGATAAATAATAAAGGGCACAATATCCGCCGCAACCCCCTGTGAGGAGATTTGCAGAAGCAAACGATATACAAATATTATGTCAATTAAAGCTGTAATATTTGATTTAGACGGCACAATTACTCAGCCTTATTTCGACTTCGATTCAATACGCGAAGAAATAGGCATGGCCAGAGATTCCGGCCCCCTTCTGGAATCGATGGAAAAAATGACCAGTGAACAACGGCTGCATGCGGAAAAAATACTTAATTACCACGAGCAAAAGGCAGTAACGGAATCAAAACTCAATACAGGTGCGAAACATACTCTTTCGACACTTCGTACTATGGGAATTCATATCGGCGTATTGACACGTAACAAGCGTAGTAATGCCATTGCTATAGCCCGCAAACACAATTTGAAATTCGATGCCATTATCGGCAGAGAAGAAGGCCCGGTCAAACCCGATAGGTTCGGAGTTTTAGAACTTTGTAAACAATTCGGCGTAGAGCCGAAAGAAACCATGCTGGCAGGCGATTACCTATTTGATTTACAATGTGCAAAGTCGGCAGGGGCCATTGCGGTGCTCTTAGCCAATCATGATAAGGCCGATGAGTTTAGTGAGCATGCTGATTTTCGTATCGAAGATATCAGCCAAATACTTGAAATTATTAAAGATAAAAACAACAAACCGCACGGAGTAAATGTCGTATAGAAAAAAGGAAATATAATAATGAATAATAAGATAATTATTAAATTCGTACCGATCCTGTTGTTAACGGTAAGCATTTGCTTAGCTTCCGAATCCCCGGCCAATCCAGAAACAAAACAGCCGGACGAAGAAAAATCCAACGCGGTTGATAAGGTCTTAAGGCAACTGAATACAAAGGCCCAAGAGCTTCGGTCCTACGAAGCAAAGATTGAATATAAATTTACCCAACCACTACTCGAATCGGAATCACTGCGTAAGGGAGTTCTGTATTATACAAAACTCGATGGGAAATCAAAACTAAGAATAAATTTCCAAACGGCCAAACAGGAAGACGAAGAAGAACAAAAATATATCGAGGAATATATCGTACTCGACGGAGGCTTTCTTACTCATCCCGGTCACAAATTCGAAGGTACATGGATTGTGCATATCGACTACCAAATCGAGACGGTAAAATATTATCAATTAGCCGAGCCGGGCGACCCAAATAAACCTGTGGACGTTTTTGATTTGGCCAGCAGGAACCTCCCGATGATAGGCTTTTCCAAAATAGAGGATTTGAAAAAACAGTTCGAAATAACATTAGTCGAGCCAAAAAAGCCCCAGCCGGAAGATTTTACTCAAGTACATTTGAAGGTTAAGCCGAACTCTGTTTATGAAGATGATTACGTACACATTGATTTTTGGATTGATAAAAAATTAGGCCTGCCGGTCAAAATAGTTGCCGTTTCTACAGAGCCGGAATCTCCATATGGAGATGTTTCAGAGATAAAATTCCTCAAATCGAAGGTCAATAAGCAAATAGATAAGAATCTCTTTAATTTAAAGATACCCGAAGATTTTGGTGAACCGGAAATAATTCCGTTAAAGGCAAAGAACGAACGTAAATAAAATGGCTTCTACAAAAGTCGCTGAAAAAGATTTTCAAAAGCTAATAACAAAACGTGCCCAGACATTACTCGGACTCGCAAATTATCTGTCCCAGTGTGAATCGAGCTCCGAGATTTTAATGCGTCCCTTCATCGGCCAGCTGCTTTCGCAATCCACCCAGCTCGAGGAACTTCTCGATGCCTACGGAGCAGGTCACAATTGCCGATGGTGTGGTTTCAGGTCATTAACAGCGGTGATTAAACTTTTTTCTGACGTAAGTTATGAACTTCTTCACATCCAACATGTATTGCCAGCGTATCGGCTTTTACCAATTGAAGGGGACTTTGCAAAGGCCACAGAAGAAGCGCTCGAATTTACCGTTTATGTGCTCTCTCGAGCATCGAAACAAATAGTGAATCTCGCCGAAGAGCTTAATCTTTCGATACCTTCAAAAACTTCGCGTGAAAAATCTTATACCGAAGAGCTTCCTACCGGTCAGCTACCCCGTAATTGTGGTACACGCAGGATAGAAACAGTATCTGAAACAGTAACTTTACTTGCAACGGCCTTTTTGAATCTGGCCGCTGAAAGTCATGATGTTCGTGCCGCCAGCCGAGCTAAACCCGAAGAATATGCTTCCTATGCCCTGGATTCGGTTAGTGAGGACAAACTGCGAAGTTTGGAACTCCGGTTTCATAACCTTCAATCACTTTATGACACATACGTTTCAGGTACCGAAGCAGCTGCAATAGACACAGACCTACCTATTCTCAGGGGACATATAAGCGTTGTCTTTCATTTATTGAAAACAGCTACATTATTAGCTCATCATTATGAGCGCCATGTTAGCAAGAAGCCCTGCAATTCATCATTTCGACAGGAACCCCTGGTAACGGCCGAAGAACTGCTGGCAGTATTAATGAACTACTCTATTACTCACATCAGCTTATACATTGATTGTGCAGAACATCTATGCCAGGAAATGTTGAAACGCTACGCTGAGGTTGGTGAGGTTGAGGTGCCTGTACCTCCATATCGCGGTTTTCATGTTCGACCATCGACGCTGATTTCAAAACTTACGCACCACTACGGAAGCGCGGTTCGGATGCAACTGGACAAAGAGATTTACGATGCCTCCTCATCGCTGGAGCTGTTTCGCGCCAATGAAAAAATAAACGCGCAAAAACGCCGGTGGCTGGCCGAAGAAATAGTTCGTCTTAAACTCGTCCAGGAGCTTAACGGTCAGAATGATTTAAATGCCGTTGTTCAGGGTATTGTGCTGACCCTTGCCGGGCGGGGCAAATTGATTATGTACGAACAGCCTCTGCAGTTACCGGAGGAACATACTGAAAAGGAGGGAACACTTCTTGAAAAAGTCACCGACGAGATGGCTCAACTGCTGGCACTGGGCAAGATCGACGTTGAGGCCGACTTAATGGCAACCTTTATTGGCGATAAGCGAGTCTTAGCCGACATCGAGCTTTTGGCAGATTCAGGATATGGCGAAGATAACTTCGGTAACAATATTCCTCTGCCGGAAAAGCTTGCATACCTACGGCGTTAAGAGTAAACTCATACAGTTAAAGACAATGTCTTCTTGTTATCAGATTTCAAAAAGTATCGATAAAATTGAAATAAACACACTTATTTAAAGAAAGACACAAAATGGCAAAAGGGATAGTTGTTTACTATTCGAAAACAGGTAATACGAAAGAAATGGCCCAGATAATCGCCAAAGCAATGAACGAAGCGGAATTACCCACCGAGTGCAAACCGGTTAACGATACAACAATCGAGGAAATCCTCGATTGCGATGCGATAGTTCTTGGCTCTCCGACGTATTACGGACACATGGCAGCACCTCTTAAACAATTCATAGACGACTTGGTCAGCAAACACGGCCAGCTCGACGGCAAAATCGGGGCAGCGTTCACGAGCGCAGCAAATATCGGCGGCGGCAATGAAACCACAATTATGGGTATAATAGAGGCAATGCTCATCAGCGGTATGATAGTTCAGGGCGACCCTAAAGGCGACCATTACGGGCCGGTTTCCATTGGTAAGCCCGACCAGAGAGTTGAAAAGCAATGCCAGCGCCGAGGCCAGAGGATCGCTGAACTAACAAAAAAACTCGTCACATGACGGGATAGAACAGCCTCTGGAGAAGCTGGATAAACCCTTTTAACACCTAAAAATGGCCGGAAAACCCAAAAAAAGGAAAAAATAAATATTGATTTTTTTACAAAAAAAAGGCGTTTTTCTTTGACAAAAGAGTTGAACACCGTTAAGTTTTTACCGATTTTAACCCAAAAATGGCATTTTTAACCTTCGAAGTGGAGGAATACTAAATGCAAGAGTATGAAGACCTGAAAGTATTGGTTAATGAGATTGAAACTGATATCAGCAAAGCCCAAGGTGGAAATAAGGCGGCAGGCACGAGAGTTCGCAAGCAAATGCAAAAAATTAAGCAGGCGGCCCAGCTCGTTCGCAATCGAGTTCTTGAAATCAGATCAGCCCAATAGGCCAACTCAAGTTTTTATAAGTGCTTATCTAATTGCACATTACATAGTGCGTATTGGGGCATTATAGACTCGTAGTATCGAGACAATACGCAATATGATAGCGCAGAACGTTTTTTTCGAGGTCAACGATGCCACCCCCATTGTTGTTTGATTTATCAAAAATAGAGCTTAATGCAGAGCCTGTTTTTGACAAGAAAGCAATCGGCAAAGTCAACTTACAGCGCTTTGAAATGCAACAGCTTGACGGCATCTTGTGGTACAATAAGGAAAAACGCCAGATATTAGGCTACAAGGATGTAACAGAAAAAGAATTCTGGACTCGCGGCCATATCCCGGGCAGACCCCTGATGCCGGGGGTAATTATGGTCGAGGCGGCGGCACAGCTTTCGAGCTTCTTTATAAAGCAGATTTACGAACTGGAAGGTTTTATCGGTTTTGCCGGTATAGATTCAGCAAAATTCCGCTCACTCGTTGAGCCGGGACAAAGATTATACTTGCTCGGACACATTACAAGAATAAAACGGCGAAGAGATACGGCTCATGTTACAACAAGCGTACAGGGAGTCGCCAACGGCAATATGGCTTTTGAAGCGGTTATTTCCGGGATGAAAGTTTAAGCACTCAGTTAACTGCAAGCTTCATAATTTCAATGTTAAATTAATAGCCCCAAGGGGATTCGAACCCCTGTTGCCGGGTTGAAAACCCGGTGTCCTAGACCTGCCTAGACGATGGGGCCAACCATGTTTATTCCATAGAGATTGCTTCCACAGGGCAGGCATCAACGCAAACCCCGCAATCAATACAGGCTTCAACATCTACCAATGCCTTCTCAGCAGCCATGCTTATAGCTTCGCTGGGACATTCCGACACACAGGTCTCGCAACCAGTGCATTTCTGTTCATCTACTTTCGCCGGCATTTACAAAACCCTTTCTAAAAAACCAAGAACTCCATAAAAAATTAAAAAAACATAGTTACTAAACGGAATACGGAATGTTACAAAATTATGGTGATATTACAACTTATTTTTCCGGAATTTTAAATTGTACTCAAAATTTCAGCCATACCCTGTATTATTAGATTTATATGTTATTTTTTCGATATGTTAATTTATGGTTGCCATTGCTGCTCCGATGCAGACATGCCCAAAGCAATCGCCATATTTCGAACAAGTACATTCGAGTCATTTTTCGCCGTCCATTCCACAACCTTACCAAAGTTACCATCTGGTGCCGTGGCCAGCAAATAAACCGCCATCATACGAACCGGCCAATGAGTATTATTCAGATTCTTTGCAACAGCGTCAATCAACTCATAATCCAGCTGTAAAGAAAGCATCTCGGCCATAGTGTGCACTTTAACAATCCATTCACCATCTGCAAAGTTACGCAGCAATCCGGATTCATGTAATAACGCCGACCTTAATAAAGGCTCCATCCAGTCGGCATACATAAACCTATAAAGCGGTTTACGATTTAACATCGCGTGCTGTTCCCTCAAAAGCCCTGTAAAAAGTTGTGCGGTTTTAATTTTTTGGCCAACGAAGCTTTTAGAAATTAAGTTGAAGCGATCTCTTAGATATTTACCGGTAAGCTTAATACCCGGGCGCTTGATTTGTACCCTGGTCGGCTCAATATAAGTAAGCTTGTTCATAAGCTGGCCACGGTCATCGGTCACCGGGTCAAGATAAAGAATAAAATCTATATCTAAAGACGCCTGTGGGCAGGTCAGAAGAATGTCTCTAAATTCACCTAACATGAGTCTCACAGGAATGGAAATGCTGTGATTAGGTTCGATTAGAAGAGCCGACCGAAATTTTATAGAAGCTACGTTCTGTACCCTCGTGTTCAAGTCTCCGCTTATTTCAACGTCGATTCTGATATTACCCTCAAACATAGCACCATCTTTGATTACTAATGGTTCGAAAGACTGGTTCATTAGCTCAACTGTGCCGTTAATTTCGCTGCCATATGGAAATTCATCTCCCTGTATATTAAGCTCGCCCGATATTGCCTTGTCAGGACGAGTAAATATAGGAATAAGTGTTCGCCCATAAACACTCTCTAAGGTTGTCAAAACAACATTTGGGTCAACAGGCGGGATATATTCGGCACCCTGCTGGTCTAAAATTTCTTTTGCGCGCTCGGCCGCGAATGAACCAGGGTCCTTTGCAATAACAATATTAAGAGTTTCAATTGCAGAATCCCTATGTCCGTCGGAAAGTTGAATCTGAGCCAATGCTAAATTTGCAATTTGATTGCGTTTATGATCGATAATAACCGGCCTTGCCCATTCTATTTGATTCTTCATTACCAGCGCATAAGCTAAAAAAGCACGAGTCTCCGGCAAATTAGGTTCGGCTGAGTAAGCTTTATTCGCCCAGTGCACCGCCTTGTCAGGAAACGGCAGAACAAAAGAATAAAACCAGGCAAGCTCTTTCGTACTCACCTGTTGAGAATCATCCCTATATAAGATATCTGAAGGGTGTTGGGACAACCTCCGCTCAGTCAAATCAGTCGAGGTTCCACTCATTGGTGTTTTAGGAGTCTGTATAAGAAGCTGTTGAGCTTTTTTTTCAGCCGCCTGGAATATCTGCGTTGCCAGCTGACCGTTACCGAGTTTCACTGCCGCCTTACCGGCAATGGCTTCGAGACGCAAATCAAATCGCCCTTTTTGCTGAATACGATGGGCAATTTGAAGACACCTTGTCTGACCTCTTTCTGAATTATAGCAACTAATCGCCCAGGGCAGGTAAATGTTGGCAGGAAGAGGATCAGACGGATAAAGATAAGAAAACAAATCGGCACAATATTCATAAACAGCAGCGGCAGTTTCGTAAAGTTGCAACCGTTCCAGTTGCTGAGCAAATCTAAGAGCGGCATTAATATTCGAAGGATTCTCGCGTAATTCCAATCTTAATCGCTCAAGGTATATTTCCGGCCCAATTCGTTCGGGCCTAATTTCCGCGAGCTTTGCAAAGGCCAGCTTATTGTATTTATTACTTTTATAAGCCTGAATAAGATGAGACTCGGCAGCTTCAAAGTCAGTCTTCTCAACCTCCAACAATCCAAGTAAAGTATATAATTCAGAACTGATAACATTATTCTTTTCATCAGCAATTGCCAGCATCTGCTCAAGAAATTTTTCCCGCTGCTCGC
>JASFVS010000109.1:0-8671 GCA_050049715.1 Phycisphaerales bacterium | reverse complement strand
TACAAGATTGCTTTTTTTGCCACTTCAACATCAGCAGACTCATTTATGTAATCTATTAGTAAATTATACACAAGAGTGGAATGGTCCCGCTCCGTGGCCTGACAGGCAAGCTTAATCAACAAGGTATGAACACCTCTGTTGTTATTATCAAGTTTGGCCGCGGCGTTCAGAAACACAATCGCCTGTTCGAGATGAAACGGACTGACATCTTCGGAGTTGGCCAGCCCATATGCTATTTCATAAAACTTTTCGCTGACAGATGATGAAAATAACTGATCAGGCTCAGCCGTGCCTACAGTAGAAGCAGCTTCGGTCCGACCAATTTCATTTGTATTCGAACCGCCCAAATAGTCTGCTATCGATCTCTGAGCCTGGACAGGGAGAGAACAGAAAAAGAAAAGAAGCGTCAACAAAACTGTAAAAGACGTTTCCCTGTGCATTTATTTCTCCATTATTAGTGCAAAAAACGCGTTTTGCACTAATATACTTCGGACAATTGCTATTTCCTCTTTAGATATATAAACGGTTAATTTACATCCCTAAGTTTTTATTACTTAAACTCTTATACTTCAAATCTCAACCGCTTATATCTTGTTCCTGCCTGTAAGCAGAGAGAGCATTTCGATATGCAGCAGTTTTGCGGCCAATATATACACTATTGCCGCCGATGGTACAACTACAGCGAGCCTCAAGATATTAGACAACCTATTATCCGGAAAGTTCTTCATAAAAATTAAAATTATATATCCCACCAGATACATAATTACCGTCGAAACAACCGTTTTCATAAGATTGACAGGCAATCCATCCAATATCGAATAGCTTAATTTTTTCCTAAGGACTCTAACAAGAATTATGACCTGAAGGTACGAACATAAAGCTGTCGCAGCCGCCAGTCCTGCTGCACCAAGGAACCATATGAGAGTAAGGTTCAGAATAACATTAGCACCAACTGCGATAACAGCGCTTTTCGCAGGAGTCTTCGAATCCTGCAAAGAATAAAATGCCCGTGTCGTCACCTGCTGGGAAAAGTAACCACACAAACCGATAACATAAAATGATAATGTCCATGCTACTATCTGCGTATCTGCTCTTTCAAATCTTCCATGCTCGAATATCGCAGAGACTAAAGGCTTCGCCACCAAAAATATTCCCGCGGTCGCCGGGATGGCAACAAACACAGCAACCCTTATCCCGCGCGCAAATGTTTTAGTCAGTGCATCAAAATTCTTCCTGGCGGCATCATCGCTCATAACAGGAAAAATCGCCGTCGCTAAAGATATCCCCAACACTCCTAAAGGAAACTGGTAAAGCCTCTGAGCGTAATATAGATATGATATCGAGCCATATCCCAGAGGTTTGCCTGATTCGGTCATAAAAGTGAGTGCAATAATATCATCTACAAGCGTGTTTATCTGTGTCACGGTAAGCCCTAAAATCATCGGGCCCATCATAAGAATGGTTCTCTTAAAAGGTCCGGAGTAAATATCCCATGCAGGTCTGATTGAGACTCCACTTGCACGCAGAGATGGAATTTGCAGGGCTATCTGCACAAGACCCGCCAGCAGGACGCCGGCAGCAACAAAGAAAACCTGCTTTTCGGGTTCGATTTTTAAGACCAAACCTGTAAAGAGAATACTTGCAATAATAATGATATTTAACACAATCGGCGCAGCAGCCGGAGTAGCAAAATGTTTATGGACATTCAGAATACCAGCCAGGATTGCCACCACACAAATACATATCATATATGGCAGCATGACAGAGCATAGCTGCAGACCTAACTTTGGGCCTGTCCTGGTTTCAAAAAAAATGTAATAGCTCCAAATCAGAACTTCACCAATAATAACAATCGCCGCCAGCAAGACAACGATGACCGTTACCGCAGTGTTAGCCAGTCGTTTCGCCTGTTGGGGGTCGTTGCGAAGCTGCTCACTGTATATAGGAATAAGTGAGGCCGAGGCCGCTCCTTCTCCGAAAATCCTGCGGGCAAGATTGGGTATCTTAAAGCCGGTCGCCCAGGCCGTCATCA
Organism: Phycisphaerales bacterium; assembly: GCA_050049715.1. Lineage (GTDB taxonomy): Bacteria > Planctomycetota > Phycisphaerae > Sedimentisphaerales > Anaerobacaceae > NIOZ-UU13. The sequence goes on along the minus strand of JASFVS010000109.1, from coordinate 6,639 downwards.
ACCAGTCTGCGCCGAAAAAATGGGCGAATGATATATCTCGAATCATACCGAAAATTCTGCTGATCGTCGTAAGGACAGCGATTTGTCTGAAGCCTTTAATCATTTTTAGATTCGCTTATCGATATTATGGAGCAAACTACCTATAAGGACGGTTCACGGGCTGTTCGCCGGCCTTCGGCGCCACTGTGAAAGGTCTGCATCGACCGACATTATTCAGGAAGCCCACGGAAACCATACTGACCAGCAGACTTGAACCGCCGTAACTTACAAGCGGCAAAGTTAAACCTGTAATCGGCATTAAACCAACGGTCATACTTACGTTAATTATAACCTCAACTACAAACATAGCGACGATACCAATCGCCAGCAACTTGCCAAACGGGTCTGTATTGTTCGCTGCTATTTCCAGTCCACAAATCACAATGACAACATAAAGGCCAAGCAGAGCTAAACAACCCCAAAAACCCCATTGCTGGGCGATAATCGCAAAAATGAAATCGTTATGTCTCTCCGTTAGAAAGTTGTATTTGACAAACGGGCCCTGCCGAAAACCGTATCCTTTGGCGCCTCCCGATGCGACAGAGTATTTCGAGCGAATCAGGTGCCAGCCCCAATCACTCTTCCATTTCTTTTCGCTGAATCTCGTGCCTACGAGAATTTTGCCCACCCAGGGACGCTCCTCTGCCTGCTGGCGAATCCAGGCGTTTTGCAAAGCCAGACTGCTGATTCTTATTCGCTGATAAGGTCTCATCTTATGCCATAGTAAAGGGCTCACGAGAACTGCCATGAGAACAATAAGCACAAGATGTTTGGCCTTTGCTCCAGCCACAAAGAGCATTGTGAACAAGATCGGCATCATCAGAACAACCGTACCCAAATCAGGCTCGAGCAAAATTAATACCATCGGCAGGAGCGTCAGGACAAAAGGACCTATAAGTGAAGAAAATTTTCGATAATTGCTGCGATATCTCAGATACCAGGCCAGAGCCAGGATATACACAAGCTTGCAGAACTCGGAAGGCTGTATTTGGGGCAGAGACATGCCGGCTATGCTGAATTTAATCCATCTGTGTGTTCCATTTATCTCGGGCACGAAGGGCAGTTCAACAACATATCTGCCAACTAACAACAGGCCTAAAAGTATCAAAATAAAAGCGTACACCCAATAGCTAATCGCACCAAAACGCCTGTAATTAATCACATTAACTATTAGAAAACCGACTATGGCAACTGCGGTGAAAAGAACTTGTTTTTTCCAGAGCCCGCTGAGCGCTTTCGTCTGAGTGGCCGGGCTTGACTCTGCCGGATGGCCTACAGAGTAAATAGTGGCTATGCCGACGCCAACCAAGACTAAGGCCGTCACCAACAGGCATATTCTTACAATTATTAATCTTCCCTTGAGAAATTTAAACATAACGGTGTAATTAATGAAGATAAGCCAAGATTAACCCCAAAAACAGCCCAAAATCAGATATTAGCTTTAATTCACAGCTTATAAAGAACTATATGTCTTAAATTTGCACATTCAATGGCTATTATAAACGTAAATCGAGTTATTACGACCTGAAACAGTGTTTTTCGATTCATTCAAATGTAGCTTTGATTTTTACATAAACTTAAGGCGCTTTCCACTTAATTTTCGCCCACAGCGATACAGGCACTTTATTTTTTATGCACGTTTTCTATGTGTTAGAAAAAAATAAGGGGACGTAATCCACCGATTTTCGGGCTTATTTTTCGCTTTTTGGGCAATTTTTCCTTGAAACAATCAAAAACTTGTGTTATGATAAAGTCAACCTTGAACAGGAAGACCTGTGTAGGTATCGTAGGACACATATTTCGCTAATCAGCGAGAAAGGAGGATGTTTTTAGGTTGGAATTATATATGCATTTGCCGGTTATTCCTGCCAGCCGGAATATAATGCTCAATCATTCAATCATAATTTTAAACGAGGTATTAAAACGAACGAGCATATTCGATGTTTGTTCTGTAAGGCGGGGAAAAAACCAAGAAAAGAAAGCAAAACCAAGAGAGCAGAACATTAATAAATAGTTCTGCAAAAATGAGAAGATAAGGAGCTATATTATGAAAAAATTAATTTACATCCTTGTAGTAGCAATGCTCGCTACTCCGGCGTGGGCAACGGTGACTATCACCGCCACAGACCTTGGCGGTGGAGTTGTTGCCATCGACTATTCATCGGATGAAACCGAGCTGGTCAGAGCATTCGCCCTTGACATCACGGTCGATGAAGGTTACATCGATAGCATCAGCGACTTCAGTGTCGGTGACGATAACAACGGCTATGGTATTTTTCCGGGCAATTTCAGCAAATACATTGTCGTAGACCCTGCAACAGGACAGGTCAACGACTGGAGCGCTTCAGGTTATACACCCGTGGCCGACGGTAATGACCCAGGTGCATTGGGCGGCCTCGGCACAAACGGCATTACCATCGAGATGGGCTCTCTATATGATACCCAGGCTCCGCCCGCCCAGGGCAGACTATGCACAATTACCTGTACTGAATCATGTCTGCTGACGATTACTACAAACGCAACCCGCGGTAACGTAGTGCTGGAAGATGCTTCAGAAGCAACTGTGGATTTAAGCGGCGCGACCAACGTTCAAATAGGCGATGTTACATTACAATCGTATACAGGCGCACAAAACAGCGAATGGGTCGCCGTAGGACAGCCCGGCTGCTGGTGTGCCGATGTTAATCCCAGACAATGCCATGGTGACGCAGACGGCCTGGCTCAGGGCATCAATAAAAACTGGGTCTCAACCAATGACCTGAATATCCTGATTGAAGCCTGGAATAAACCGCTGGAAGCGTTGACAGGTAACCAGATTTGTGCCGACTTCGACCACTCAGCTCAGGATGGGTATCGAGTCTCAACCAATGACCTGGAGATATTAATCGCCAACTGGCAGCTTGTCGACGGACCTGCTCCCGACTGTCCTTAATCCCGAATAACAGCATTGAAAACAGGCCGGAGTATAAAGGCTAATAAATTCGTTAACAAAGAGGTGAGTTTTCTGACTCGCCTCTTTTTTATCTTGCCGCTTATCCCAAGGTTCCTTAAGATCTACCAACGGACTTTTAGTTATGAAACGATTATCGGCTCTATTTATTTGTGTTTTATTAGTGTTACCCCTGAGCAGCTGCCGGAGTTCTGCCGGGTATAAAAATAGTGTCGAAGTAATCATTGACGGCGATGGGCGATTTCCTGAGTTTCTTGTCGGCAGATGGACAGCAGACACAGGCGGCTGGGAAATTATCTTCGAGCCCGATGGAACTATTTCCTCTGCAGTGATAAGTCTCGGCAGAGTAAGGATGATACCGGGACAAGTTACAAAAACTAAAATGAGATTGGGAGGCGAAGGGGTTTTCGAGCCGGGGCAATGGACAGTTCAATACCTACAGGCCAAACGTGAATTATTAGTTGAAATTGCAATAGAACATTTCACCGTTGAGCTGGGCGAGAATGTGCTTGGCGGAAAGGCACGTGAGATTCTCGTCGGACAAGTTTCTTCAGATGGTCAATTGTGGTGGCCGGAAAGGTTCACATATCCCGAATACACCGCAGATACGAAAAAACACCCTAACTACAAACTGCCTGTCGATTATAATGACAACCCGCGAGAAAGTTTAACCTTTCGCAAGGCTACAGAATTGAAATAGACCTTTTTGCCGCCCGGTATTAATGCCAATCAAGCTTCAATAGTCAAAGTAACGAACGCCGTATTTATCCGTACCCTCCCAATCAAGTCTGATTGTTTTTGTTGCCGCCTTATAAACCCAGCCAAAGTCTCCGGTTGCATTTGAAGGGAATAATTCACCATTTCCAACCATCTTTATGTCCTGCTGGTAATTAAAGGGATTCGTAGGCATTTTCGACATGTAGCGGTTGTCAACCGTAAGCTGGTCATAAAAATTGGAACTCGTTGGGACGGGATAATTTTGCGGGTCATCGTTCGTATAACCAGGAGGAATACCACTATGCTGCGCAGTGTACAACTCAATCGCACCTCGCAATATCCGCAAGCCTTCTTTAGCAACAGCTTCCTTGGCCTCCGTCGATTGATTCTGGAATTGAGGCACAATAATGGCCGCCATAATACCCAGGAGAGCCACTACAATAACCAATTCAACAAGTGAGAAACCTCTTTTCATTTCAATCTAAATTCCCAACGACATATTTTTACAGGCGCATAATCCAAGCCGTGAGACAGTTATATATCTTATCGACCTACATAATGTGCTCCTTGAGTGAACATGCTATGTTATAGGACTCTCTCATTGCCCTTAAGAGGAAAAAATACTACAATGATAAAAACTGGAAAACTCTTAAATTGAAGGTATAATGTAAAAAGAATCCGGATTGTTACATTAGCTTAAAAGCCTGGAATCGCCTATTTGAAGTATTTATAATTGCTTGCGGGCGTAATTCAGTGGTAGAATGTCAGCTTCCCAAGCTGGACGTCGAGGGTTCGAATCCCTTCGCCCGCTTTTAATTTATGCGAAAAAGCATACTACCTTTTGAGACAGGACATCGCACATAATTTGTAATTGCTGCTGGTCAGTCTCAAAGACCTTGATTGCATCCGTAAACTTTCCACCTTCAGGTAAATAATGATTCAATAAATTAGGCATTTGTGAAAACCATTTTTCGTTGAAAACAACATTACCCTTTTGGGGGAAAATCGCGATATAAAAGATATCATTCTCAACCAGGTCCTGGAAAAAGTGAGTCCCAAAAGATAGCTCAGGCATCAGATTACCACCCTCATAAGCGATTTCCGCCAGAACGGTCATATTATTGATTTCAGAAAAACTGACAGGTACACCAAGGCTGGGAGTTGTTGTGCCCCATCTGCCGGGCCCAAGCAAAATAGCCGGAGTTGCCTGTCTGCTGGTTATTTGCCTATTTAATTTTCCGATTTGCCTTGCTATGTCATATTTTCGTGAAATAACAGCATTTACATAAACCTGCGGCTCAACGTAAATGACTCTTTTAATCGGCTGCGAAATACTGCCCCCCATAGTATATCCCTGCGATTCGAACAAAATTTTATCCGGCTCAACTTTGTCCGGTATCTGTACATTCGCCCTCAATCCCTTAGTCTGTAATGGCCTGCACTGCACCAGGTTAACCCTAAAATGGTCATCCGATGTAAAATTGGCTGTAAATTCAATATCCACAGGATACTGGTAATAGTTTTCCAAAGTCTTAAGTATCTTTTGCATAGTCTTAATAAAATCTGTTTCGGCCAAAAGCTTCTTAAACGTCAATACCCAGGGACGCTGAAGATTCATACCAAGCTCTTTTATTTTTCGCTCAGTTCTATAATCCACCGTAGCTACAAGATCCAATTTGATAGGAAGGTCTTTATCGAGTAAATCTCGCAGACTCACAGACCTTAATCTGTTCTTATCGGTATCAAGCAAGTCAACGTTACGCTGCGAGAATTTAACTACATCCTCGGTTTCCGCATACGGCCTGAGTAAAGGGTCATCCAAAGCAATTATTTGAGGGTAGTCATCCTCAACACGGTCAACAGCCCGCGTACCGAGACCAAAGACCAATCGTAACATGCCGGCCTTCGGGTCAAGATGCGGTTTCCAAACGAAAGTATTATATGACACACCCACGCCGGCAAGGTCAGGGAAGAAATAATGCTTGCGGCGTGAACCTGACACCCGCTGAACGAGTAGAGCCATTTGCTCATCCTGCTGGTCCAGGCCCCTTTGCAAACGATAAGCGAGCGCATCTTCGTCCATCGTACTGGCATAGATTCTTCGAACGGCATCCTCGAAATGCGCATATCGCTGGTCAGGGTCTCCCTGGTTTACCAGGAATATACTTTCATACTTGCCTGCGAAGGCATTTCCAAAAGAGTCTTCCAGCAAGCTGCTGGAACGTACAATAATCGGAGACTGACCGAAGTATTCTATCATTTCCCGAAATCGCTCTCTTACCTGCGCCGGGAATTTGCCTCTTAGCAGATTTTCTTTCATCTCAGCAGCTACACTAAAATAACCTTCGCTGGTTTTTTGCTTCATAAGGAGCTTCCACCAGCCGTTTTCAACTATATAACTGTAAAAGATATCAGAACCTACGTAGAACGAGTCATGAGGTTCCAGGTACATACTCCAGTCAAAAGAGTTATCTTTTAACAAGATATTCTGTGCTATAAGCATGCCGGCAGCTTTGCCGCCGACGAATCCACTGCCGACTAATCTACTTTTTATGCTTATCAAATCAGCAAGAGACAAGTGCTCCTGTGCAAGAGCCGAAATTCTCTTCTCGCGTCCAATCATCAATCCACAAAGCTTTTTAATGATTTCCTTAATTTCCGCAGAATCCGACGGTTCCGACAATAAACTTTCGGCGCTCATAAAGAGACGGTCCCAATAATCCAGAGTTCTTACCGAATCATCAACGCCTTTTTCCGAAATATGTGAAAATAGTCTCGTCGCATCTATACTGCTGATGATAGGTGAGAATTTTCCATCCTGCTGCACATGAGGAAGAAACATTGTCGGGGAGTAACGGTCCCATACCTTAAGCGGATGAACATAATAATTTTCTTCGAAATTATATACATCCAACAACAACTGAGTTGTCCCC
>JASFVS010000023.1:0-16567 GCA_050049715.1 Phycisphaerales bacterium | reverse complement strand
GGAAAATATCCTCAGCCATCGAACCCCGAAGCTCCTTATCGTATTGGTACTCTACGCCTCCCAGCCCCCTGTTATCGCGACTCGTAAAGCCAACAGCATGCACGGCCAATCTACCCATCGGATAATGCCTGTGCCAATCTGTCTCTACACCGACAGCACTGGAAATTCCACGGGCGGCCTCACACTCACTCGGACTGGCACCAACCTTTATTTTCACATAGCCCGGATTACCGCTCTCATTTATCAACTTACAGATTTCATGGGCACCCATATTTAATATCGGCTGGAGTCTGTTCGATAAATCTTTGGCATCCTGCACTCTCCGCGGCTCAACTTTAACAACCTGAACTTCAGTACTCGCAGCAAGCACCCTGCCGCGGCAATCAAGAATAACACCTCGCTGAGGACTTTGTGGTAACCGACCCCGCTGCTGCTTGAACGATTTATCGACAAATCGTTCGTTACTGAGGAGTTGAAGATAGAAACACCGCCCTGCCAGTGTCAGAAACACACCAATTAAAAGCAAAGACAAACCAATAATTATACGAGCACTTTTCAACTTTTAATCGTTCGTATTCAGCCTCTCAAAACGCTGTGAAACCGCAGCGGGATTTATCATACCTTCTACAATTAACTGCTTTGTACCAAGTTCCTGTTTCAATCGGTTTTGCATGGCCCTGCTGGTACAAAGCTCGTAGAAAACCCTGTCATTGGCGCTGCGCAAATAAACAGCAAAAACTAAGACAGCTGTAAAACAAAAAATAACAAAAACAAAACAAACTCGTGACATCGTTGTGGTTACACCGATAACATCTGATTTTACAAAGCCGGTATCGTCAAACGCATTCCGGCAACAAGATTATCTTCATCATTTAAAATATTAGTATTCAGTCTGCTTATCTCTTTATAGCGGGTACCGTCTCCGAGCAGCTTATGGGCGATTTTCCATAAACTGTCACCTTCTTTTACAACGTATTGCTTGCTCGCACTGCTCCTGGAAGATTGAGAACGCCTCTGCCCTATTGACTTAACCTTCTCGAATAATCCACCGGAAAATATACCCCCGCTCTCCCCTTCATCCGCCACCGTTCCTGATAATGGCGGTATAGTAAGTTTTTGCCCGACAAAAACTTCATCAGGTGATTCCAATAATCCGCGGTTGGCCTTAAATATCCGGTCAACGTTCACCTTTCTGTTACCCTCTTCCGGACCGTAAAATTTTTGCGCTATAACAGCCAGATTATCCCCTTCGCTTACTACATAAGTTCGAGGCGGAGCCGACTTGACGGGCGGTGGTTTTTTGAATCGGATTTTTTCATTAGTATCCAATGTCATCGTAACCGGCTCGGTCACGTCCTCGATTTTTGACTCGGCCAACTTCTCTGTTTTTGTTGAAGCAACTTCAGGCAGGGGCATCTCGAACCGAAGATTGCCTTTGCTTTCAGTTTTAGTTGTTGAAGGACTTGTTACTTTAGCGATACTGTCTTCTTCTACCTGCCTTGTTCTTTCGAAAACCTCGCGGGCTTTACGTTCCTTAGCCGCAATACCCAACGAAGTATTCGGAGGACGTTTCATATTGGTAGTAAGTTCATTATTATTCGTATTATTACGAATACGCGGCAGGCCGTTAATAACAAATGCTATTATCGTGATAAAAACCAAACCCAGCAACAATCCAACCTTGGCATCGGAAGTCATAATGAAACTCCATTTTCTCTCTTGAGTATCACCTCTCGGCATTGGATACTCGGTACACTACATTGTTTTTTGCGCAATCCTTAATTTTGCGCTTCTTGCCCTTCGATTCTCAGCAATCTCCTGTCGAGTAGGTACAATCGGTTTTTTGGTAATAATCTTATAAATGCCGTCTTTTTCGTTCTGTTTAAAATTATTCTTCACCAGCCTGTCTTCCAGGCTGTGAAAGCTAATAACTGCTACATAGCCATTTTTGTTCAGCAGTCCCGACGCCGAGGCAAGAAGCTTCTTCAAATTCTCCAACTCATCATTGACTGCAATCCTGAGCGCCTGAAAGGTCCTTGTTGCCGGGTGTATCCTTCTTCTGCCTCGTCCGGATTTTCCAAGCGCCCTGCTTACTATCTTTGCCAGCTGGACGGTTGTAGTTATCGGCTGGATTTTACGTTCCCGCACGATAAACCTGGCAATCCGCCGTGATGCCCTGTCCTCGCCGAATTTATAAATCAAATCGGCCAAAGACTTCTCATCTGTCTTATTAATTATATCGGCTGCGGTGTTCTTTAATCTTTCGTCAAATCTCATATCAAGCGGCATATCTTCAAGAAAGCTAAATCCCTTTTTGCTGTCAGCCAGTTGTGCCGAACAAAGCCCCAAATCTGCTAATATAAAATCAACCCCCTCTATACCCTGCTCTCGGACTTGTTCGCTTATTTGAGAAAAATTTGAATGAAGCAAAACAATCCTGCAAGCAAGGTCTTTTAATCTGAACTGGGCCCTTTGGATAGAATTTTCATCTACATCCAGGCCTACGATCACTCCCTCAGGGCCCAATTTCTTACCAAACAGATAACTATGACCTCCCTGTCCTATGGTCGCATCGACCATTACCGCATCCTGCGATAAAGGTATCTGCTTAGCTAATGTCTCTGCAAGAACCGGAATATGCTCTGTTGTCGAGCTATTCACTTTTCATCGTTTCACGTATTTCGTATTTCGTACATCACACCGTGCATCTCGCATCGGACTTCAGAAAAATCTAATACGATTTACACGCTACCATTTAGCCTACAGCCACTGTATTTTTATGACTCTGAAGCTCAGCAACATCGGGTGAAAACTCAATGCCGGAGAAAGTCTCATCGACTTTTTTCAATCGTTCCAGCCGTTCACTTAGAATTGCCAGGGAGGTGAAGGTCCGTTCATCAACCTCTCTATCACCGATGAGACTTCCGGCAACAACCCGACAATGATTCGAATCCGTTCCAATCATTAGTTCTCCACTCAAAATACTAAAGTTCCTCGTTCTGGTTATGCAGGACAACCTGACGTGCCTGCGACATTTGCTTCTGATATTGTGCCATATTATCTGAAAGATATTGTTCCCAGCTTTCGCTGTTCCACAACTCGATATGGTCTCTCACACCGATAAGCGTGATATGGTCTTTTAATCCCGCCCTTTTTCGCAATCTCTCGTTTATTAACAATCTCCCCTGGCTGTCCAGTTCCACCTTACTGGCCAAAGCAAAGCTGATTCGCTCAAATGCCACCGCCTCATCAGGAGCCGCAGTTCCGGGAGTCACTGCAAGGGCAATCTGTTCGAAATACTTCTCAGGATACAGACAAAGAATGCCATTAACACCAAGCACAAGATAGAAATTACTGCCATGCTCATCGACATCAATCTGACCTCTAAGTTTGTTCGAGACAAGAACTCTGCTCTTGTTATCGATTACGTGCTGATATTCACCTGTTAATAAAAGCATGGCTTTTGCCCCACTTATCAAATATAATGTGGGAAAGTTTACCACTTATTACCACTTTGTCAACAAACAATCACACTTTTTTCCAATTTTCTGCAAAATTTTATTATAGGACTGTCACCCCAAATAATCTAATTTACGCCAATAGAAGTGCTTATGAAAAAAATAACCCTGTTGAAACGTACTGATTATTTTTATATTCTACTACCCAATTTTTCACAGTGAACTGCAAATATATTCACAATTTAGAGAAATCCGAAACATTTGAGAGGTGTCTTCATAGAAAATAGATATGAAAAAAGCGGGCGATGGGGATCGAACCCACCTAGCCGGCTTGGAAGGCCGGTGCATTACCACTATGCTACGCCCGCTTGCAATTGGTTATTGATTATTAAATACAGATTTCCTACAATCCGATAAAGGAATATAAATATTAAATAAAAAATAGTCAATGGTAAACTAAAAATGAATATTTCTGAAATCGCCAAAAAAGCCAAACTGGCTTCTAATCAACTTCTGGCAATTAAAACCGATGCAAAGAACAACGCCCTGGCCGAAATTGCCAAAGCCCTAAACCAAAAGAGCGCCGAAATAATCTCGGCCAATAAAGAAGACCTGGTCCTTGCTGAAAAGAATAATCTGGCGGCTCCCCTGCTTAAACGCCTGAAGTTCGATGAAAATAAAATAGCCGATGTCTGCGCAGGCATCGATACTCTTATCAAACTCGATGATCCTATAGGTAAAACAATCACCGCAACAGAGCTCGATAAAGACCTTGAACTCTATAAAGTAAGCTGCCCTCTCGGTGTTGTTGGAATTGTCTTCGAATCCAGACCTGATGCACTTGTTCAAATTTCAACTCTGTGCCTGAAAAGTGCCAACGCTGTCCTGCTCAAAGGTGGAAGCGAAGCGGTCAAAACCAACAGAATATTGGCCGACACTATCTCCGAAGCGAGCGTAAGGGCAGGCCTGCCCGAAGGATGGATTCAATTGCTCGAAACACGCCAGGATGTAGCTCAGATGCTGGCGATGGATAAATATATTGACTTAATCATCCCTCGCGGCTCAAATGAATTCGTCCAATATATAATGGATAATACTAACATCCCTGTTCTTGGACACGCTGATGGAATATGCCACGTTTATATAGACAATGAGGCCGATTTGGATATGGCCGTCAATATAACTGTAGATTCCAAGTGTCAGTATGTAGCCGTCTGTAATGCCGCAGAAACGCTGCTCGTGGATAGCGAAATAGCCGAAAAGTTTCTGCCCGAGGTCCAAACGGCCTTGGAGGAAAACAAAACCGAGCTTCGCGGCTGTGAAAAAACAACATCGATAATAGATATAAAACCCGCATCCGAAGAAGACTGGTCAACGGAATATCTCGACTATATCCTCTCAATAAAAATCTTAGATGGCCTCGATGAAGCAATTGACCACATAAACAAATATGGCTCAGGGCATACCGATACGATTGTCACCGCTAATAAAGAAAAGGCAGAAACGTTTATGGACAAAGTCGATTCCGCAAACGTGCTTTGGAACTGCAGCACACGTTTTGCAGATGGTTTCCGTTTCGGACTCGGCGCCGAAGTGGGCATCAGCACAAACAAAATCCATGCACGCGGGCCGGTAGGACTGGAGGGACTTACCATCTATAAATGGAAACTCATCGGCTCCGGCCAAATCGTAGCCGACTATGTGGGCAGTAATCCAAAAAAAAAATTCACACATAGAAAGTTAGATAGTTAAAGATTGGCTGAGCAAGCTGTCACCCTACAGGCAGGTGTTTACCTTCTAAACGATACACACGAAAAGGAAAGCTGCGGAAGAACAGCATGAAATTCATACCTTGTTTCGAGAAATGCTCGTAAAGCTGACATCTTGTAAGATACATGGCATAGACCGGACAGCCGTATATATCAAAAGCCTCAAAAAAGAGAGTCATCGTTTTTGTCGATGAGTTTCCCGCCTCGTTGGGAACTATTGGTGCTATATAAAAGGCCGCCTCGTTCGAACGAAAAAGCTTTATAAAATCAAGACTGGAACCCATAAAGCATGAGTCAAGATAGACCATTCTGGGTCTTAGATTCGCCAGATGGTTTGTTTTTAACCGGTCATCACCGAATTCTATGTAATCATCCTCATCTGCAAAAATGTGACCGTGAGCGCTCATTAGAAGCAGATCAATAAAATCCATTGCCTTAAAGTCGGTAGGTTTTATTTCGGCTATATCTCTGTATCTGTTATTAGGAATATACTTTTGAACCTTTATAACAGCTCGTTGCGGGTCGGCCGTCTTGTCGGAAATCAAAAGTGCGCCGGAAACATCTTTGAGATTGAACCGCCGCGGGCCTATCCTCTTAAAACTGTATGCTATAGGTTTCTGAAGGAACAGAGGCTTACCCTCGAAAATTAAAAAATCAAAGGGATAAGATATCAGTGAATCATTACCAATCACAAACTCTATTTCAGTGCATTGCCGGAGGAATTTTTTAATCGGGCGAAAGAAAGTACGTCCATATTCTTTTAATATGGGTGCGACCTTCGAATAGTTACGGTCGGATGGCTTAGAATTCAAATCCAGAAAGGCCTTCAATTTTTCTGCCGGGAAATTGCCCACCTTGAAGGACGTTTTCTGAGATTTAAATTCAGCTTCAATAGCAAGGCCGGAATCAATTGGCTTTATATACAGATATAAGGTAACGGCTCTATCAGGAAGAGCAATCTTGTTCAAATGCAACAATTCTTCGCAGTGAACAAGTTCACTAAAGCAACAGCATATTACGAGAACCAATGTCGTCAGGCTGTTCTTTTTCAAAAATAATTTCTCCGCCATTTCGCCGCTTTGTTAAAGAAGCTTGCTCACTACTTTTTCGATTTCAGATGTTTTTCAAGAAACTATTTTGTTAGTTTCGGCACGATATTTGGGACAAAGTATTTAGTTTCAAAGCCGCCTATAAGGAACGTTTACTAACCTTTATTACGTTTTGATGTTAATTGTCGTGCAGCATCTTTCATCGCCCAGCAGGATTGCCGAATCTATTTTAACCTCGACCTTTTTATTCAGTAAAGCCTGAAACAATTCGACATGGAGGGCTTTGCAGCAAAAGTAACAGAGGGATTTCGGAGGGTCGGGGCACTGTGCGTAGTAGCATACACAGGATGGGAATTTTCTGGCCGTCACTTTGATTTTGGAATTTTCTTTGTCGTAGTCCAGCTTTTCCCAGTATCTGGAGTTTCCTTCGTTTACCCAGGTGAAAAATCTATCGGTATCGGGTTTGAAGCTGTTAATCCATTTAGTCAGATTTCGTGAATGAAAACACTCATATCCAAGTTTGCTGAATATCTTTCGGCTTGTGGATTTATCTACGTTCTTTTCGATGAACTTCATAAGCGTCATTATCTGTCCGTGATTGACCTTGTAAATCAAATCGTTTTTTACCGGTTTCTTTTCTTCTCCGGTCTTCTTTTTCTCATCAGGTTTGTTTTCCCGGCCATAAGCAGATTCGGACTGGAGCAGAAAATCGCCTATCATAGCCGCCAGGCCGCAATCTAAACAACCTTTCACAAAATTTCTTCGTTCCATTTTTTATCTCCTCATTAACAGACCCCTTTCCTTCCTAAAATTAGAACAAAAGTCGAAAAGATGAGCAAGTATTTTCGTTGAAATAATCTATAGGATACAATATAAATTGCGCTTATGACGCGTGATTTTAGTAAAACAAAACGAATAGTTATCAAGATTGGCACGAATACTATGACGAAAAAAGGGGGTATAGACAGCGCCTATGTTCGTCGAATCGCCGGCCAGATAAACACCCTGCTCAAAACAGGAAAACAGGCGGTTATCATTACCTCTGGCGCTATCGGCATGGGCCTGAGTCAGTTGGAAATAGACAGGGCTAGGGACATCAAGATGCGACAGGCCTGTGCGGCCATCGGGCAGCCCTTACTTATGGCCGAATACAGAAAATCGTTCGCTAAGTATGGTATCACAGTCGCCCAGGTGTTGTTGACAACCGAGGTACTCAATAACAGAAAAACATACTTAAACCTTCGAAATTCCATCGAGACACTCTTAAAATTATCCGTTGTGCCAATTCTAAATGAGAACGACAGCGTCAGCACAGACGAAATCGGCTCGGCCTTCGGAGATAATGATAAACTAAGCGCTCTGGTCGCCAGTAAGCTCGATGCGGACTTATTGATTATGCTAAGTGACATTGACGCCCTCTACGATAAGAATCCGCAAAAAGCAACAGATGCCAAACCTATACATTCCGTCTTTGAGATAACCGGTGAAATCATCAAAAGCGCAGGAGGAAAAGGCAGCACGTTTGCGACGGGTGGGATGAAAACCAAAATCGAGGCCGCAAAGATTGCCTCCAATGCCGGCTGCCGGATAGTGCTGGCAAATGGAAGAACCAAAAACGTTATTGGCAGAATTATTGCGGGCCAAGAAATAGGTACAGTGTTTATGCCTAAAAGGAAACTGTCCAACCGCGCCCGATGGATTCTCAACAGCCGCTCAGCCGGAACCATATTGATAGACGACGGTGCTATGCGAGCGGTCAAAAATCACAAAAGTCTTCTGCCAAGCGGCGTAACATCCGTAAAAGGCACATTCGAAGCCGGGACAGTCGTCATGCTCAACGATAACGCAAAAGCCGTTACAAACCTGAGCAGCTCTCAATTGAAATCTCTTGCAGGCAAACACAGTTCGGAGATTCGCAAGATTCTCGGCCCGAAACACCGTGACGTCGTGGCAATCCCCGAAGATATAGTAATCATAGACTCCTGATAATTAGTTCCGAGTTTTTTTGTTACTTCAGGGATTTTACAGGCCTTATAGATAACAGAAGTAGTAAAAGATAAACATTACAAAAGTCGTTTGATATTATTCGTGATTCGAAGAAACAGACTCATTGACCATAAAAATTAACTGATTCAGGAGAGATGTAAAATGAAATTAAACAAACCTCACCAAACCACCCTTTTTCTGTTGATGATTATTATGGCAGTTGTGCTTGCCGGCTGCGTTGCAACCGAAAACAATGTGCATTACACGGGCGTCGAAAGCTCACACCTGCGGCAGATAGAACGCGGCAGTACGACAAAAGACGAGCTTCTGGCAATAGTCGGTGAGCCAACCGAGCAGAGTATGACTGAAGATGGAGCCGAAATCCTAAGATACGCATGCAAAGAAATAAAAGACAGCAAATTTGCAATGTTCCCTCCCCCCATTGCCATCGAAGACAAAAAGGAAAAAGAACACACAGTTGCATTCGAGCTAAAAGACGGCATTGTTCAAAGATACTGGGAGGAAAGATAATAAACCGTAACTCGTCGCTCGTGACTTGTTACTCGTAGTTTAACAGTGGCGTCACAAATTTATAGAAACGCCCCCCTTGCAGCGCAGGGCCCAGCCTGAAATGATAATCAAGTAATTTGCGTTGACAAAATACAGATAATTGTTGATAATTTCGAGTTCATAGCCTGAGCCGGAGTGGCGGAATTGGCAGACGCGCGGGATTCAAAATCCCGTCCTGGCGACAGGGTGTGGGTTCGAGTCCCACCTCCGGCAATAAAATCATCATATACTACCCGACGCCTTTTGCTGGTTAAAAACATCAAGTGTAAAAGTCCCTCTGGGCATTTTAACTTTGCAGAAATTGGTCACAATGCCGTCTATGACCTCGAAATAAATAGTTGTATAGACTTCTTTTTCCTCGCCGATAGCGAAAAACGGCTCCATTGAAATACCGTTGTCAACCTTCTTTAAATAACGATATTTCAGAATCTGTGTTCCTTCCGGTGTTTGTCTTTCCTCATAGGGCTTCCCCAATATGCTAACCAGCCAGGACTTGGTAGTAATACCATTTTGTATCTTCATTAAAGTCCAGAAAGAAACCGCAGGCCCAGTGCGGCCATACCTAACGTCGGAATGAGCCGAAATGCAGCCGGTTACAAACAGAGAAATAAGAAGGCACAAAATAAATGTACTAAAACATCTGATAATATCCGGCCTGTTTATGTTCTTAGCTTGCCTGTCCATCTTAGATAGTTTTTCGGCTAAAATAAAATCACTAATTAGCTCTTTTTTAGAGAAAACCGGGTTTTTGATGATTAAACCGCAAGCGGGCAAATATAAGTGCAAAACCGGATGGCTATTTGGCCGCTACAAAAGGAGAGAGTTCACGGAGCTGGTTAACGATACCCGGCATTTTTTCGATGGTGAAATCAACTTCTTCTTCGGTATTGTATCTGCTCAAACTAAAACGAATCGAGCCATGTGCGGCGGTGAAGGGTACGCCCATCGCACGTAAGACATGGCTTGGCTCAAGCGAGCCGGAAGTACAGGCCGAACCGCTGCTGGCACAGATACCGTACCTGTCCAGCATAAGCAGAATCGCTTCGCCCTCGATATACTCGAAGCTGATATTAGTCGTATTCGGCAGGCGATTTTCTTTATCGCCATTGAGGCGCGCATCGGAGCAATTCCCCAATATTGAATTTTCGAGCTTATCGCGCAGCGACTTGACTTTACTATTCTCTTGCTCGATATTCTGAGCGGCCAGCTCACATGACTTTCCAAGGCCGATAATACCCGGAACATTTTCCGTGCCCGCCCTGCGGCCCGCTTCCTGATGGCCACCAAGCATATACGGTGAAAGGCGTGTGCCTTTACGGACATACAGAACACCCACGCCTTTGGGGGCATGCAGTTTATGCCCGGAGAGACTTAGCAAATCGATATGGCTTTTTGACAGATTCAACGGAATCTTGCCGACCGCCTGAACTGCATCGGTGTGAAACACTACCCCCCTGTCGGCAACTAACTCGGCGATTTCCTCAATGGAGAATATAACACCCGTCTCATTGTTGGCGTACATTATAGTAACAAGGGCGGTATTATCATCGAGATATGCATCCAGCTCGGCCAGATCAAGCCAGCCATATTTATCCACGCCCAGCTCGATAACACTATAGCCTTGATTCTCCAGCTCGCGACAGGTTGTTAGGACGGCCGGATGCTCGACTCTTGTCGTTATGACCTTACGCCGATGTGGCTGTGCAGTTAACGCACCTTTGATGGCGGTGTTGTCACTTTCAGTGCCGCCGCTCGTAAAAATAACTTCGCTTGGCTCGCAGCCAAGCAGGCTCGCTACCTGTTCACGTGCCCGACGGACTCGTCGGCCAATTTGCCCGCCGAACGTATGCATGCTCGAAGGATTACCATAAAGCTCACAGAATAAAGGCTTCATTTCCTCAAGCACTTCTTCGGCCACTTTTGTCGTGGCATTATTATCAAAATATATCGTATCCATCATTTATTCCCTGTGTTCATGAGGTTGTAATGCGGACTCTTTGTCTTCTTCGACAAAAAGCTCTTCGGAGACAAACTCCCTTAATTTTGCTTCGACTACATCTTTCATAGTGAATTCGGCAAGCTTGCACTGAGCACACATACCTCTGAATGCAACAATAACTTTGTTTCCCTCGACATCTATCAGCTCGATATTGCCCCCATGCGCACGCAGTGCCGGCCTTATTTGCTCGTTTATAGTCTGTTGTACCAACTGCATCTTTTGGATGTTGGTAAGCTTGCCTGCCCGCCGGGGTACAGACACATCAACCTCTTTTACTTTACCACCCTGTATCTTTTCGATTATTTTCTCTATTTCACCTTTGCAGCCGCCGCAGCCGCCACCAGCTTTGCAGTAATTAGTAACTTCTTCAACCGTCGTCAGGTCGTTTTCCTGTATTACCCTTTCGATTTCTTCATCGGTCACGCCAAAACAGGTACAGACAACATTTCCCTGTAGCTCGTGTTTTTCGCTGCCGCCGCCTTTATAATTTTCGATAGCCGCCTCAAGAGCCTCCCTTCCCATAACCGAGCAATGCATCTTCTGTTCCGGCAGACCGCCCAGATAGTCGGCAATGTCTTTATTGGTCACTTTCAGGGCTTCATCCAGAGTAAGACCTTTTATCAATTCGGTCAATACCGATGATGTTCCTATGGCACTGGCACAACCAAAAGTTTTGAATTTCGCATCTTCGATTTTGCCGTCTTTATCAAGTCTGAAAGTAAGCTTCAAAGCATCGCCACAAGCCAAAGAACCTACCTCGCCAACGCCATCGGGATTTTCCACCTCGCCCACATTTCGCGGGTTAAAAAAATGGTCCTTTAATTTGTCCGTATATTCCCACATTTCTTCGTTCCTCGTATCTTATATTTTATATCTCGCTTATATCTCTCACACTTAACTTTTTTCCAAGGCTTGTTCGAAGTCCGCAATTATATCATCGATGTGTTCTGTGCCCACTGAAACGCGAATATAATCATTTGTTACTCCGGCTGCAAGCTTTTCTTTTTCATCAAGCTGCTGATGTGTCGTGCTGGCCGGGTGTATCACGAGCGTTTTACTGTCACCGATGTTAGCAAGATGACTGGCCAATTTAACACTATTAATAAATTTAATGCCAGCTTCTTTTCCACCATTTATGCCGAAGCCAAGTATCGCACCGGCGCCATCTGGCAGATATTTTTGTGCCAACTTGTAATCCGGATGAGATTTCAGCCCCGGATAATTCACCCAGCTAACTCCTTTATGCTCTTCGAGCCATTGTGCAAGTTTCAGAGCATTTTCACTATGTCTTGGCATACGCAGGTGCAGAGTTTCCAGCCCCTGAAGGAACAGGAACGCATTAAAAGGCGACATACAACTTCCCATATCCCGCAGAAACTGCGTTCTGGCCTTGATTATATACGCCAATTCACCGACCGCATCGACATACTTGACACCATGATAACTCGGGTCAGGCTCGGTAAGCTCAGGATAGCGCCCATTCGTCCAGTCGAATTTCCCGGTATCGACAATCGCACCACCGATACTTGTGCCATGACCGCCAATAAATTTCGTGCAGCTATGGACAACAATATCAATGCCGTATTCAATCGGCCTAAATAGTATCGGCGTGGCAACAGTATTATCGCAAATGACAGGCATGCCGTTTTTGTGGGCAATCTCAACTATTTTTTCGTACTGGAGGATATCGTTCTTGGGATTGCCGATTGTCTCGATATAAATCAATCTGGTATTGTCTTTTATCGCTTTGGCGAAATTCTCAGGCTCTCCGGGCTCAACAAAAGTAAACTCAATACCAAGTTTTTTAAAAGTCTGACTAAACAACGTAACGGTCCCGCCATAAAGTGAGCTTGAAGCAACAATATGCTGACCTGCCTGGCAAATATTCAAAATGGCCGTCGTAATAGCGGCCATACCGGAGCTAAAACAAAGCCCTCCAACTCCACCTTCCAGCGTTGCCAGCCGCTTTTCCAATACATCAGTAGTAGGATTCATTAATCGAGTATATATATTGCCAAATTCCTTTAATGCAAAGAGATTGGCCGCGTGTTCGGTATCCTTAAATAAATAACTGGTCGTCTGATAAACAGGCACCGCCCTGCTCAACGTATCCGAATCAACCTCATGGCCTGCATGCAGAGCCAACGTTTCTAGATGATATTTAGGTTCCGTCTTCATCGTCTTAAACCCCTCGTTATTTCTCAGGAAGAATCTGTACCATTCTGTCAAGCGACCTTTTCGCTTTTACTCTTATGTCCTCCGGGATTGTAATCTCGTATCGCATATCCTCAAGCGACGCCAATATTTTATCTAACGTAATCTTTTTCATATTCGGAC
Source organism: Phycisphaerales bacterium (assembly GCA_050049715.1). Classification (GTDB taxonomy): domain Bacteria; phylum Planctomycetota; class Phycisphaerae; order Sedimentisphaerales; family Anaerobacaceae; genus NIOZ-UU13. The sequence continues at coordinate 3,399 of JASFVS010000023.1, read as the reverse complement.
AGATCGCCCTTTCAGTCGGCGAGATAAACTCGACATCGGGATTCTGTTTTTTCAGAGTATGAATAATTCCTTTTTCGGTAGCTATTATAAATTGTTTTGCAGAGCTTTTAGCAACGAATTTGAGCATTTGCCCTGTGCTGAGCAGTTCATCCGCAAGCTCTTTTACCGGCTCGCTACATTCAGGGTGCGCCAGAACAATCGCATCGGGATATTTTTCCTTCGCAGCTTTTATATCATCTTCGGCAATAAATATATGCGTTGCACAATAACCGGGCCAGAAAATAAGGTCCCGGCCGGTTCTGTCTGCGGCAAACCTGCCAAGATGCTGGTCGGGTACGAAGATAATTTGTTTATCTTTCGGCAAAGAGTCCACTACTTCGACCGCGTTAGCGCTCGTGCAGCAATAATCACTCTCGGCCTTAACTTCCGCAGAGCTGTTTACATAACATACCACCAAAGCATCGGGGTGCTTCTGTTTTAGCTCATTTAACTGCTCAGCAGTAATCATATCGGCCATAGGACAACCCGCGGATTTGTCCGGCAGCAGCACGGTCTTTTGCGGCGACAGAATTGCGGCGGTCTCCGACATAAACTGAACGCCACAGAAGACTATTACATCGGCTTGCGTCTCTGAAGCCTGAATACTCAGACCCAGAGAGTCACCTGTAAAATCCGCCAGGTCCTGTATCTCACCGGGCTGATAATTGTGCGCAAGTATCACTGCATTACGCTTTTTCTTAAGGTGGTCTATTCTTTCAAGCAGTGTATTCAAAGCAGCTTCCTCAAATTTATATTTATTTCTTTTTCTTTTTTCTGTAAACCAAATCAGCACCGGCTACGGTGACAGTCGTGCCGGGAGGAACCGATTCATTTAACCAGACGTTACCGCCGATTACCGAATTTTTCCCGATGACTACATCCCCCAAAATTGTAGCTTCGGCATAAATCGTTACATTGTCCTCTATTGTCGGATGTCTCTTGCCTCCCTTAATTACTCTTCCCCGCTCGTCCTTCGGGAAGCTCATAGCTCCAAGAGTAGTGCCCTGATAAATTTTGACATTGTTTCCTATGATAGTAGTTTCGCCTATCACAACTCCTGTGCCGTGGTCGATAAAGAAATTCTTACCAATTGTAGCGCCCGGGTGTATATCAATACCGGTTTCGGAATGCGCACACTCGCTCATTATCCTTGGAAGCAGCGGCACTTCCTGTAGATACAACTCGTGTGCAACACGGTACGTCGAAATTGCAATGATACCAGGATAGCTTATAACGATTTCCTCGTGAGACTGAGCGGCAGGGTCACCGTCAAAAGCAGCGCTCACGTCCCCTTTTAACAACTCCCTTATTTTAGGCAGCTCGGACAACAAATGCAAAGTAGTTCCCTCGGCCATCGAACGGCAGTCGCCGGTATCACAATTCTGCATTCTGCACTGATATCTATACGCCCTCTCAATCTGTTCGGCAAGCTCGGTATAGACATGATACAAAATATCAATAACAATGAATTTAACATTTGACTTTGTTACCGTTCTTTTACCCGTATAGCCGGGAAAGAGAATCTCCGTAAGCAATTCGAGAACCTCTAAAATCTTGTCCCGCACAGGAAGATTAGAAACATCGATAAAATTAGTTCCCGAATCGTCTTTGTAAGTTCGGGCAATCTTACTAACCAGATTTTCAATTTTCCCGTCGGTCAACTCTTTCTTTACCATTACTGCATTCCTTCTCAAATGTTAACGGCCCAATGCTATTGATACAACTCTGTGGAGATATATCTCTCTCCCGTATCACAAATAAATGTAACAATAGTCTTACCCTGATTTTCAGGTCGATTCGAAAGCTGAATCGCGGCCCACACATTAGCGCCGGCACTAATACCTGAAAGAATGCCTTCTTTCATCGCCAACTGACGGGAAGTCTCAAAAGCATCTTCATTTGAAACCTTGACAATTTCATCTATGATATCGACGTTTAAAACATCAGGTACAAAGCCGGCACCAATACCCTGTATCTTATGCGGTCCCGCCTCGCCGCCTGACAAAATTGGCGAATCCTTCGGCTCGACGGCCACCACCTCCAGATTATTATTGTGCTGTTTTAACACTTCAGCACATCCGGTCAACGTCCCGCCTGTCCCAACGCCGGCAACGAGAATGTCAACACTGCCATCAGTGTCCATCCAAATCTCTTCCGCAGTTGTTTCCTTGTGAATCTGTGGATTCGCAGGATTCTTAAATTGCTGAGGCATAAATGAATTCAGATTCTGCGCAACAAGCTGTTCCGCCTTCTCGACGGCACCGGCCATACCTTTCTCGGCAGGGGTGAGAACAAGCTCGGCCCCGAACAGTTGTAATATCTTCCTTCTCTCTATACTCATTGATTCAGGCATAGTTAATATCAAACGATGGTCTCGTGCCGCACAGACAAAAGCAAGACCTATGCCTGTATTACCGCTGGTCGGTTCAATAACAACGGTGTCTTTAGTTATCAATCCCTGCTTCTCGGCCGCTTTAATCATCGATATGGCAATTCTGTCTTTCACACTCCCGGTCGGATTTTTAGATTCGAGCTTAGCCAGGACAGTCGCCTTACCCGACCCGAGTTTATTAATTTGCACTAATGGTGTAAATCCGATTGCAGCCGTTATATCTTCGAATATCGCACTCATAATTTACTACCTTTCCAGTTTCTATATCTGATAATTGAATTTCCTGTTTCCCTCTGACATCTTGACCAGATCTCTGAGTGTTATAGATTTCAAAACGTCATCAATAGCCCTTTGAACCTGCATCCAAACCTTCCTTGTCGCACAATCTGCCATCCGGCTGCAATAATCTTCATTTCCAACACATTCGACTGTTGTTACAGTTCCTTCCAAGCAATGAAAAGCATCGCTAAGTTTAATCTGTTCAGGAGCTCTGGTAAGTATATACCCCCCTTTTGAGCCCCTGACAGACCTGACAAGTCCGGCCGATTTGAGGACAGCCATTAGCTGTTCAAGATATTTGACAGATATACCCTGACGTTTAGCAATGATTTTGAGCTGTAAAGGGTCTTTTCCTCCATTTTCCGCTAATTCTATTAGTGCCCTCATCGCATATCTTGTTCGTGTAGAAAGTTTCATATCTAATTCCCTATTATTCCTACTAATTTAGTGGACTATTATACGGTTACTTTCGTCATAAGTGCAAAGAAAATTTAGAAAAATACTAAAAAATATCAAAATACATCGCTGAACTTACTTCTTCCTTTCCGATGAAAAAACAAACAATCCGCAAAAAACATATTTTATATCAGTAAAAAAGGCAATTTTCTTGACGCACTGATGGATTACCCTTAGAATACACTTACTTTATGGCGGCGAGTTTTTAAACGAGATAATGGAATGACAAGAAG
>JASFVS010000034.1:0-14802 GCA_050049715.1 Phycisphaerales bacterium | reverse complement strand
TCTTATCCTGCTCAAAAATATTAAAGGACATGCTTTTAGGACGGTTTATGGGAGTTCTCCCATACATATGGGTTCTAAATAGCTCGAGTATTTCCGGCCGACGCTTATTGCGCCAAGTTTCGATATCAGTCACCCTCATTCCATCGGAACAAATCAATGCATCCGGTATAGTATACTTCGGAACTCTATTTTCATCATAAATAATGTCGGGACGTTGTTTGGTTAGCGATTCGACCAACTCAGGTGACGCTTTCCAGCCGCTTGCCTTGTCATAAAAACCGAAGCATCCGAAAGCTAAGCAAAAAACAATCAGAAACGCTTTGAGTGTTCTACTTGTGAGCATAATACAGACCTCCAAATTCCGATTCGTTGACAAATTATAGTCAACCTCATTACAAACAGTCAAGGCTCAAGCAAAGTACAACAACATTAACAGAAACCTACCCTTTTTATCTTATATTATCAAGACATCCGGTTTTAAGTTGTAATACCAGGCAAAGAAAGTATACTTTACCGACTATCGATTGCAGTTTTTTAATCATCGATAATAACAATTTCAGGAGTACTAATTATGAAAAAGTTGTTACCGATAATCATACTTATTGTGATAGCAGTCGTTTTCATCGCAATAGGCATCTCACGGAAAGGGAAAAATGAGGGCAAACGCAGTATCGCCGTAATTCCCAAGGGTACTACTCATATTTTCTGGCAGTCAGTCCGCATGGGTGCGGAAAAGGCCGGCGAAGAACTGGGAGTAGAAATCTTATGGAACGGCCCAAAACTTGAGACCGACAGAGAAGGTCAGATTCAAATCATCGAGGATTTTATCGTAAAAAAAGTATCAGGTTTTGTTCTTGCGCCGCTCGATAGTCAGGCACTGATTCCTTCGGTAGTAAAAATGTATGAAAATAACACACCCTGCGTGATTATCGATTCCGGGATTGGCACAGACAAGATAGTATGCTTCGCAGCGACGGATAATTATCAAGGTGGAGTGATTGCTGCTAGGCGTATGGGGAAAATCCTAAACGGCAAAGGTAAAATAATCGTTGTTAAGTACGTGCCCGGCTCAAGCTCAACAACGAAACGCGAGAACGGATTTATCGATACCATTAAAAAGGAGTTTCCTGATATCCAAATTGTGGACCAGCAATACGGACAGGCCACAGTCGAGACGGCGCTGCAGGCAACGGAAGATATGCTGACAAAGAATACAGAGCTTGACGGTCTTTATGCGTGTAATGCACCGACAGCAGTCGGTGCGATACAGGCACTGCAAAGCCAGGGGCGTGCAAAAGAAATAAAAATGGTCGGTTTCGATGCCGAGGATGCACTGGTTAACGCCCTCAAAGAGGGAATTATCGATTCACTCGTAGTACAGAATCCGTTTAAAATGGGTTATGAAGGTGTTAAAACCATCGTAGCAAAGCTGGATGGCAAACAGGTTCCCAAACATATCGATACAGGTGTCGAACTGGTAACAAGAGAACGTCTGGAAGAACCTAAGATTAGGGAATTATTGAATCTACAGTGAAATAGTCGGTCATTTAGAGCGCGAATATTCGGAAGAAATCCGCCAAATATATCCTTCGAATAAGGAGTGCGAATCGTGAAAAAAGTTTTAGTCATAATCATCCTTGCTGTTGTGGCTGCTCTTTTCGTAACGATAGGTATCATACAAAAAGGAAGAAAAAAAGATGAACTCCGCATTGCTGTAATACCAAAAGGCACAACGCACCTTTTCTGGAAATCAATCCGAGCAGGTGCGGAAAAGGCCGGCGAGGAAGCAGGGGCAAAAATATACTGGCACGGGCCGGAACGCGAGGGCGACCGGGAAAAACAGATACAAATCATCGAGGACTTTATAGTCCAAAAGGTTTCGGGTATTGTTCTGGCACCTAACGATAATAAAGCGCTCGTTCCATCGGTAGAAAAAGTGTTCGAAAAGAACATAACCTGTGTGATTATCGACTCGGCCATCGATACGGACAAGATAGTTTCGTTCGTGGCGACAGACAACTACAAAGGCGGTGTGATTGCAGCCAGGAGAATGGGGAAGATTCTTAACGGGAGAGGTAAAATAATTGTCATTAAGTATGCGCCCGGTTCGGCTTCGACAATGAAACGTGAAGATGGTTTTATAAATACTATAGAGAACGAATTCCCTGAAATCGAAATCGTGGACACCAAATATGGCCTCGACACGGTTGAGACTGCGTTACAGGCAACCGAGGATTTGCTAATGAGAAATGCTGAGCTTGACGGCTTATATGCGTGCAACGAATCCACATCGGTCGGGGCATTGAGAGCGATGCAAAGCCAGGGACGCTCAGGTAAGATGAAGATGGTCGGTTTCGATGCAGGGGAATTACTTATTCAAGGATTAAAATCAGGCGCGATTGATTCGCTTGTGGTTCAAAACCCCTATAAGATGGGTTATGAAAGCGTCAAGGTCGTAGTTGCAAAGCTTAATGGTGAAACTGTACCTCGACAAATCGATACGGGCGTTGAGTTAGTAACGAAAGAGCGTTTGGAAGAACCGAATATCAGGACCTTACTCAATCTGGAATGATACAGGCAAATCAAAAAGACAATTCAAGTCACGGCAATATTGCCCTGCAGATGACGGAAATATCAAAACGATTCGGTCCCGTTCAGGCACTGTCCGATGTTAGTTTTACCGTTCGGGCCGGGACCGTGCACGCGCTGGTAGGCGAAAACGGGGCAGGCAAATCCACGTTAATGAAAATTCTTTCGGGTGTGTATAAACCGGATGGCGGCTCGATTGAGATTCACGGCAAAACCTGTACATTTGATAAGCCGGAACAAGCATTGTCAGCCGGCGTTTCCATGATATACCAGGAACTCGACTTAGCTGAGCATTTGACGGTTGCGGAGAATATTTTCCTGGGCAATGAACCAAAAGGTATACTTCCGTTCATCGTTGATTATAAAACTATGGTGAGAAAAACCGCTGAACTGGCTAAAAGACTAAACTTCGAAATTGACCCTACGGCTGTTGTGGAGAATCTTTCTACAGGGGATTGTCAGATTGTAGAGGTTCTCAAGGCCCTGATGCGGAATGCATCGATAATTGTTATGGATGAGCCGACCTCATCTCTATCCGAGAGCGGAGCGGAACGGCTTTTCAAAGTTGTAAAGGAATTGCGAGAACAGGGCATTTCCATTATTTATATTTCCCACCGGCTGGAAGAAATAGTCGGCCTGGCTGACGACGTTACCGTTTTACGAGATGGTAAAGTTGTCCATTCCGAATTAGTTACAAAACTGAATATAGGCCAAATCGTTCGCTATATGGTTGGCCGGGAGCTGACGGAGTTCTTTTCAAGCCGTGACGTGAAGGTTGGCGACATCTGCGTCAGAGTGGATAACCTTTCATCAACCAGACAGATACGTGATATTTCCTTTGATATCAGAGCAGGTGAAATTGTAGGTATGGCCGGGCTTGTCGGCGCGGGCAGAACAGAAGTGGCACAGGTTATTTTCGGAGTCGATAAAAAAACATCCGGCACAATCTCGCTCGATGGCAAAGAGATTGTAATTAATTCCCCCGCGGACGCCATAGCAAGCGATATTGCTTTTCTTACCGAAGACCGCAAGCGAACCGGATTATGTTTGCAACTTCCCTGTAGCTGGAATATTACGTTACCGAATCTCACAGAGATTGGGATGAAGAATATTATCAGGCCGGCCAGAGAAATGAAAATCACGGCGGAAATTGCCGCGCGCATTGGAGTCAAATGGTCAGGACCGCAGGCACCGGTGGATTCGCTATCGGGCGGCAATCAACAAAAGATACTCATAACTCGCTGGCTGCTTGCGAATTCTAAGTTTATGATTTTTGACGAGCCGACGCGGGGTATCGACGTCGGGGCAAAAAAGGAAGTTTATACCCTTCTGAATCAGTTGGCCGAGCAGGGTAAGGCTATATTATTTATCTCTTCCGAACTGCCTGAGCTGTTCGGGATAGCAGACCGGATTTTAGTGATGCGCCGAGGGCGGCTCGTCGGCAATTTAAAAACCAGTGAGACCACGCAGGAAGAAGTTATGCATCTGGCGGCAGTGGAGGCAAACTAAATGAGCAAATTTGTGAGGCAGCTACTTCCATTTGGCAGTTTAATGCTGATAATCTGCTTTCTGTCGGCGTATGAGCCGGACACATTTTTAACGCTTGATAACTTTATGAACGTTCTGCGCCGCTCCAGCGTTAACGGTATTATAGCAGTAGGCATGACGTATATTATTATTTCCGCAGGCATTGACCTTTCAGTGGGTTCGATGTTAGCTCTTTCCGGTATGACGGGAGCGTATGCGATGGTTGCCATCGGCGGGACGGACCCTTTGGGAGGCTCTCTTATAATCGGCACTGTTGTTGGAATTATTACCGGCATTTTATGCGGGCTGATTAACGGAACGCTTATTACCAAACTTAAACTGCCGCCGTTCATCGTAACATTAGGTACTATGAGTGCATTTCGAGGAATATCTTACGTAATGAATGCCGGGCAGCCATATAATGTGCCGAGCTATAAGTATCTTGGCAGCGGGATTATCCTGGGTGTCCCTGTATCCGTAGTAATTTTTATAATTATTGTAGCTATAGCAGGTCTTCTTCTGCGATACAGCCGATTAGGACGATATACGTATGCCATCGGGTCAAATCGCGAGGCTGCATTTCACGCCGGCGTAAACGTGGACAGGAATCTTATTTACATATATACACTCACGGGGCTTTTTGTGGGTATCGCATCGATGATAGCAACGAGCCGGACCGTTTCAGCCCAACCGACAGCCGGTATTACCTTAGAACTCGATATTATCGCATCGGTCGTGATTGGCGGTGCAAGTTTATCGGGCGGCAGAGGTACTATAACAGGCACAATAATAGGGACACTGCTGATAAGCTTCCTGCGAAACGGCTGTACATTACTGGGCATATCAACCAACGTCCAGCTAATAGTGATTGGTGCAATTATAATCGCGGCCGTTGCAGTGGACCAACTGGCACGCTCAAAGGCCGAAGCGGGGCAAGGCAGTTAATTTATCACCTCGAATGGAATAAGTACCGATAAATTATTAGATTTTTTATAGATAATAAGTAAAGGTAACAAAAACTTAAATATTTTTTCAAATAAGCTTGACAAGTTCAGACTAAGATGGTTTAATATTAACACTATGAGGCAAATTAACCGTAACAGTAACAGTGATTGGTGGTGGCCTGCGGGATAAAATCCGACGGGCAAGCGGTTATTTGCTGTAAAAAAATTCATTAACTTTAAGAAACGCAGCCTGTTGGAAAAACAACAGGCTGCGTTTTTTTATTTGTGTTTTTAACGTTTTTTGGCTAAAAACGCCGTAAAGTGCAGCGGTATTTGTAAATCAGGTTCAAAATATGGAAGATTACAGACAAATAATAAATGGTGCTGAGCCGGGGCAAATCGTGCCCATCGTTAAACGGATAGAAATTAAAGAGCCGGTGGACTTTTTTGCCAAGCTGAGTAATTACGGCCGGGCCAAAAACTGCTGTTTGTTCGAGTCCAAAGAACACCTCGCCGGCTTTACTGAACTAAGCTTCGGCACTGCAAAGCCTGCGCTTTATCTTACCGGCACGGGTACAGATTTCTCTGTCAAAGCCCTGAGCAATACCGGTAAACGCATAATAAATTATTTATCAACTAATAAAGATAGATTCGCTTTTTGCGAATCGGTCGAATTTAGTCCGGAATCGATATCGGGCAAGATTAAAAAAATAGAAGAGGTGGTTGATGAACAAACACGACTGACAAGTATCAACCAAATGGATGTATTGAGGGCGGTTGCTTTTGCATTTAAGCTGGCGAGCCAACCGTTCCGGATAACATGCGGATTGCTTGGCGCTTTAAGCTATGATTTTATAGACCAGTTCGAGAAGCTGCCCTCGAGCGACAAAGACCTATTGGGCAATCCCGATTACGAATTGTATTTCGCCGACAATATTTTCCTGATGGACCATGGGAGTGGTCAGGGTTATGTAATTGTAAATTGCATAATAACCAATGGAGACCGTGAAGAAGCAATCGCCGACGCCCAGGATTGTTTCGACTACTATTTTAATATTGCAAGATTCGATCCGCCAAAAGGCCAAAAACATACCGGTACGCTTCCATCTGCTTCGACAGATACCGAACAGCCGGAATACGAACAGATGGTTCGGGACGCCAAACAGCATATTATCGACGGGGATATTTTTCAGGTTGTTCTCAGCAGAACAATAACCGAGCCATGTCCTGATGAGCCGCTTGATGTTTATAAAAGACTGCGGGTGCTAAATCCATCGCCCTATATGTTCTATATAAACACTCCTAATACGATATTAATGGGTTCGAGCCCGGAGCTTAATTTGCGCGTCAGCGGTGCGGAGATGCGCAATGTTGAAATCAGGCCGATAGCGGGTACAAAGCCAAGGGGAAGGGTCGGTAAAAATATCGATGCCGATACCGATTTTAGATATGAAGCCGAACTAAAACTCGACCGCAAGGAATTAGCCGAGCATATAATGCTGGTTGATTTAGCCCGGAATGATATCGCACGAGTGGCAGAACCCGGCAGCAGAGTTGTGACGGAATTATTGATTGCTGAAAAGTATGAGTCCGTCCAACATCTTGTAAGTAACGTTAAAGGAAAACTCGCCAACGGACTCGATGCATTGAGTGCTTATCTTGCCACAATGAATATGGGAACGCTTACGGGCGCCCCGAAGATTGAGGCAATGAAATTAATACGCCTGCTGGAAAAAACCAAACGCGGTTACTATGGTGGGGCCGTTTGTTATCTTACGATAGACGGTCAATTCGATAGTTGTATTACGATAAGAAGCCTTCAGGTGAGAGACCATACCGCTTATATTCGAGTCGGTGCAGGCATCGTGCATGACAGTGTTCCAAAAACCGAGTTCGAGGAGACTGAACATAAGGCCGGCTCCTGTTTGAAAGCGATTCGAGGAGAATTAAAAAGTTAAAAACGAATTTATAAGTAATATCATCGCAATAGCGAAGGATGTTTTATGGAAGATGAAAAAAGAAAAGTCTTGTTCATCGATAATTTCGATTCGTTTACATATAACTTAGTCGACGATTTTTGTAAGCGAGATTGTCAGGCCAAGGTATATCGCGCCGATACTAAGATTGAAGAACTTAAGAAGCTGGCTGAAGAATTCGAGCCCGACCTGCTTTTAATTTCGCCAGGGCCCGGCACGCCGGATACGGCGGGTGTTTCACTCTCAGCGGTGGATTATTTCAAAAACAAATTGCCGATATTCGGCGTTTGTCTCGGTCATCAGGTAATCGTGCAGCATTTCGGCGGTAAGATCGGTCATGCTCCTGAGCCTATGCACGGCAAACCTTCGAGAATAATTCACAACGAAAAAGATGTATTCGAGGGTGTTGAAAATCCCTTGCAGGCCGGGAGGTATCACAGTCTTGTCGCAGCGGAGATGCCAAATTGTCTGGAAAAAACCGCTGAGTTCGAGGATATTGTCATGGGAGTTCGCCATAAAGAGCTTCCGATATTCGGGGTGCAGTTTCATCCGGAGAGTATCCTTACTCCGGCAGGCGGTAAGATAATCGAGAATATTTTATCAATTGCAGAAAAAGCGACGGCGAAAAGATAAAAGAGGAGCCTGATATGGCATCAATAATCGAATACATTAATTCGTTATTAGAAGATAAGGATTTGAGCTTAGAGCAGGCAACAAGCCTGTTAGATGTTATTTTTAACGGTGAAGTGCCGGAAGCTCAAATTGCAGCTTTTCTTACTGCAATGCGAATTAAAGGATTGACGGCGCCGGAAGTAGCAGGACTGGCCAAATCTCTAAGGTCTCATGCTGTCAAGGTCGAAACCGGTATCGATAATATAATCGACGTCGTGGGAACAGGCGGCGCGAGGGTAAAAACCTTTAATGTGTCAACGGCTGCCGCCATAGTGGCCGCCGGGGCTGGCGTTTATGTTGCCAAGCACGGTAATCGTGCTATCACCAGCAAATGTGGTTCGGCCGATGTGCTTACCGAACTTGGTGTCAAAATAGACCCGGGGCCTGAAGTTGTGGCCGAGTGCATAAAACAGGCTCACGTGGGATTTATGTTTGCGCCTATGTTTCATCCGGCGATGAAATATGTTCAGCCGATACGTAAAAGTCTGGGCTTTCGAACTGTCTTCAACATTTTAGGGCCACTGGCCAATCCCGCTGACGTCCCGGCCCTGGTTTTAGGAGTGGCTGAAGAGGGACTAATGACAATAATGGCCGAAGCACTCAATATGCTGGGAACTCGGTATGCTATGGTAGTTCATAGCGACGGATTGGATGAGATAAGCTTAGCAACAACTAAAATACTCGAACTAAAAGACGGTCAAATTACTAATAAAGAGCTGAATCCCAAAGATTTAGGCATCAGCCCGGCCAACATAGAAGATTTGAAAGTAAGTGACGCTCAGACAAGTGCGAAGGTTTTAAGGGACATACTAAGCGGAAAAGAAAACGGGCCACAAAAAGATATTGTTATTCTCAACGCCGCCGCCGCGATAATCGCCGGCGGCTTGGCAGATGATTTCGCTTCGGCAATTAAAGTAGCTGAAACATCGGTTAATGACGGCAAAGCGCTGGCTTGTTTAGAAAAGCTGGTCGAAATCTCAAACAGTAAATTGTGAAATACAAAAATGCTGATACCAAAAGTAAAAATTTGTGGTATTACCAATTACGAAGACGCCGCGGCGGCAATAGATATTGGCGCGGATTTATTAGGCTTTAATTTCTACCAGGGAAGTCCGAGATATGTGGCTCCGGAAAAAGCCTCGGAGATAATAAACAAACTGCCGGGTTTTATAGACACTATCGGAGTGTTTGTGAATGCCCCAATTGAACAAATTCACGAGACAACCAGTATTTGTCAGTTAGACTGGGTACAATTACACGGCGACGAAGACCCGCAATTCTGTCAGCAGTTCCTGTCTCACAATGTAAAGACAATGAAGGCGATACGTGTCAAAGACCAGACAGATATAGAAAAGGCGGACAGCTTTTTTACAGATGCAATTCTGCTGGATGCTTTCGACCCTAACAAATACGGCGGCACCGGGCTAAGCTTCGACTGGAATATCATCGGGCATATGGGTAAGCGTGTTTTCCTGGCCGGCGGGATAAATCCCGATAATGCAGCCGAAGCTGTTAAGTTAGGAGTTTACGGAATTGACGTATGCAGCGGGATCGAAGCTGAGCCGGGTAAAAAAGACCTTAATAAAATGAAAAAACTTTTCGATAATATACGACTTTTGAGAGGTTGAATTAAATGCTCATAAGAGTAAAACGAGTATCGAAAATCAACGAATGAGTACCGAGGAATAAGATATGAAACATAAAGGCAGGTTCGGAGATTATGGTGGTTTTTATGTGCCGGAGGTTTTAATACCGGTACTGGAAGAACTGGAGGAGGCTTTCTATCGCTTTTATGAAGACCAACAGTTCGCGACAGAGCTGGCACAGCTCTCGAAAGAATATTCCGGCAGGCCCAGCCCGCTTTATCATGCAAAAAGATTCAGCGAGCATGTCGGCTTCAAGGTATATCTAAAACGTGAAGACCTTCTGCACGGTGGAGCACACAAAGTCAACAATACGCTCGGGCAGGGTCTTTTGGCCAAATATATGGGCAAGACCAAGCTTATAGCTGAGACCGGCGCAGGTCAGCACGGTCTGGCTACTGCAATGATTGGGGCCTTGTTCGGGATGGAAACGAAGATATTTATGGGCGTAACAGATATCGAGCGACAAAGCGTCAACGTTCATAAGATGAAGCTATGCGGAGCAGAAGTCATTGGTGTCGAAGGCGGGACGGGGACGTTGAAAGATGCAATAAACGATGCGCTTCGTTACTGGACCGCTCACGTTACCGATACATTTTATCTTTTTGGCTCAGCTTGCGGGCCGCATCCGTATCCCACGATAGTAAAACATTTTCAAAGCTGTATCGGCAAAGAGGCCAAGAAACAATGCCTCGAACAGCTCGGCAGGCTGCCGGATATGGTCGTTGCCTGTGTGGGCGGAGGCAGTAATGCAATTGGTATTTTCTCGGGTTTTGTTGACGATAAGGACGTGAGATTAATAGGTGTCGAGGCCGGCGGCAGAAGCTTAAGCAGCGGTAAACATGCAGCAACGCTTGTAGCCGGTAAAGTCGGCATCCTGCATGGCGCTAAGGCATATTTACTACAGGACAAAGAAGGTCAGATTTATGACACCGAATCCGTCAGTGCCGGGCTGGATTACCCGGCCGTTGGGCCGGAACATTGCCTGCTAAAAGATGCCGGCAGAGCCGAATATGTCGCAGCGGAAGATGAAGAAGTTCTCGATGCCTTCGGATTACTAACAAGAACTGAAGGCATACTACCCGCCCTGGAAAGCGCACATGCCCTGGCGTATCTAATCAGCCAAAAAGGAAAACTGGATGAAGAACAAATAGTAGTCGTTAATCTTTCAGGACGAGGTGATAAGGATGTCTCGATTGTGGAGAAACATCGGCCAATAGAAGAATGATAAATATTCATTGATTTGACATAAAGAAGGAATTTCGTGATGAGGACATACAAAGAAGTATTCTCGGAATTGAAAGAACAAGACAGGACGGCTCTGATACCGTTTTTTGTGATAGGCGACCCTGATTTTGACGCGAGCCTCGATATTGTAAAAACAGCCATCGATGCCGGAGCCGACGTTCTGGAATTGGGGATACCATTTTCCGACCCGATAGCAGACGGGCCTACAATACAAAAGGCTGATATTCGTTCACTGAGAAACGGGATGACAGTAGCGAAGGCTCTGGAGTTTATACAAAAGGTCAAGGCTTACAAGGACATACCAATCGGCCTTTTGATGTACTACAATCTGGTTTATCAGTATGGTATTGGGGAATTTTTCAATGATTTCCACAAGGCTGGCGTTAACAGTGTTCTCATCGCAGATTTGAGTATCGACGACGCCGACGAGATTGCCGGTCCCGCGGGGTCAGCAGGTCTTGATACGGTTTTTATGGTAACACCGGTTACAAAACCGGACAGGATGAAACTTATTGTCTCCAAGACCACCGGTTTTATATACACAGTTTCGGTATTAGGCGTTACCGGCAGCCGGGAAAAGCTTTCCGATATGGTCGAAGAGATGGTTGGAAAATTGAAAAAATTAACTGATGTGCCGGTATGCGTAGGTTTCGGAATTAGTAAACCCGAACACGCAGTAGCGACCGCTTCAGCGGGGGCCGATGGTGTGATTATCGGGTCAAAAATAGTAGGATTAATCGAAAATAACCTCGAAAACAGAGACAAAAGCTTAGCCGAGATATCGACTTTTATGCGCGAAGTTAAAAGTGTCCTTTCTCCTCCCGCCAATTAGGTAAAAAAACATGGATTTTTTACTATTGAGTAACGTTTTTAGCATTTATACCCGACTTCTTAATATAGTCCGGCCAGTAATTCCCGGTTTTTTTTCACAAATTATCGCAATAAAAGGGCACGTTTTTTACGCTTAAACGTAGTAATAATAATCTAATAAGTTTCGTAAAAGCTTATTTCCAAAAGGAGAAATAAATTTAACAACAACCTTTTTAACATATTTTGGAGGTTAAAATCATGAACAGGTATCTAATTTCAACGGGAGCCATTTTCACAGTCTTGTTGGTTGCATGTGCCGCATTCGGCCAAAATGAAGGAAATGCCGGACAAATGCAGAATAGAAGGCGAAGACTTCAGAATATGTCGGAGGAGAACAGAGAGAAGTTTCTGGAGGAAATGCGTCAGAGAAGAGCCCGATGGGAAAATATGTCCGAGGAAGAAAAAAGACAACTCAGGGCGCAGATGCGCGAGAGAATTGGCAGCCGTTTCGGCTTAAGAAAAGAAGAACAGCTTAAAGCTGTCGAAGCAATTCAGGAACAGCTTAAGAAATTTAAGGCATCCCTTCAAAACGTCGATACGGAAGAAGCCCGCGAGCTCCAAGAGTTCTCTGAAGAGGAAAGAGCCAAATTTAATGAAAAGATGGCACAGGTAGCACGTGAAAGACAAGCAACAATACGTTCGCTCGAACGGCAAATCACTATACTAAGAGGTCCAAGACAACGAAGCCCAGAGCCGCGGATGCCCATTAACGAGCTAAGGGCAATCTACAACCAGGCAATAGAAGAAAAGGCCGCCAAGACAGCCGAACATCTTAGCAAGTTGATTAGCCAGTATCAGGACGAATCAAGAGCACCGGGGACACGTAGGCCACGGCAAAGACCCGAACGCTTAGAAAGGCCGCCCAGACCGAGACGAGGTGCAAATCAGAGTTCCAAGGCAGACAAAAGAGCACCAGACTTTGAGCTAAGCAGCTTTGACGGCAAACAGATTCGCCTTTCGGATTATAGAGGTAAAATCGTTGTGCTGGAATGGATGAATACCGAATGTCCGTTCTCTCGATATCACTATGAGACAAAAAATACGATGGTTGCACTTGCAAATAAGTACAAAAATAAAAACGTCGTATGGCTTGCGATAAACAGCACAAACCATACAACACCCGAAGCAAATAAAACTTTTGCAAGTAAACACAAACTGCCGTATGTGCTCCTCGATGACAGACCGGGAAAAGTCGGCAGGTTATACGGGGCAGAGACTACACCTCATATATTTATTATAAATACAAACGGCAGGATTGTGTACGAGGGCGCCATTGATAACTCACCGATGGGCAAAAATAAAGAAGGTATCGTGAATTACGTTGATAACGCACTGGCGGAGCTGACGGCAGGCAAAGCGGTAAGTACTGCAAAAACCAAGCCCTACGGCTGCACTGTTAAGTACGCTAAATAATATCAGACAGGACCCTGAAAGTAATAAAAAACGCGACGACGATACAGGCTCTTCTTTGCCAGAAGATGTTTTTATTAAAACCTATTGGCAAAGAAGAGTCTTTTTTTTAAAATACAGCGGCCTATAACCAGCCAATCAGCACGTTCCAAATATAAGTTAACAACCACGGGTTAAAACCCGCGGCATAGCCGGTTCGGGCTTCACCCGTCAGCCTTTGGCGGATAACTTCATCTACGGGTTGAAACCCGTAGAATTGCGGTTGAATATTAAAAAACCTTAAGCATAAAAGTACAAAAAGATAATTCATAACTTTTACTCCTATGCACTTGAAATAAGGAGAATTTATGTCTTCTAAAACTATTGCAAATAAAGCACTTGAACAGGGAAAAGGAATCGTAAGGTTGGCTCCGAACTGGGTGCCGCGTTCTTTTTGTGTGCCGGGCCGGCGAATCAAGCTGCATCCGAACGACTATTACGCCCTTGGGGGCGAACGTGGGGGTATCGACGAGCGATGGTTTTCATCGACTACGCCAGCGGACAATGGCCCTTTAACTTCCCCTAATGAGGGTTTGAGCTTTATCGTCTTCGAGGATAATGGAAAAACAGAAAAAGTTCTTCTCAAAGATGCAATCGATGAACTCAAAGGCGAAATTATTGGCGATAGACTTTGGGATGAACACAAGCGGTGGCCGATGTATTCCAAATTCTTCGATAATAAGGGCGCTCTGCCCCACCATATTCATCATCGCGATGAACATGCGAAATTGACGGGGCAGTTAGGCAAACCGGAAGCCTATTATTTCCCGCCGCAGGTAAACAATTACGGAGGTGATTTCCCTTACACTTTCTTCGGACTTAAACCCGGCACAACAAAAGAACAGGTTCGCCAGGCCCTTATCGACTTTGAGAAAGGTGATAATAAAATCACAGACTTATCTGTTGCTTATCGACTGGAGGTCGGAACCGGCTGGGATGTACCGCCGGGAGTTTTGCATGCACCCGGAAGCCGTTGCACTTATGAACCTCAAAAAGCATCAGATGTATTTGCTATGTACGAATCGCTCCCACATAATCAGGTCGTTCCAAAAGAGCTGCTTTGGAAAGATACGCCGGAGGGTAAAATGGGTGACGTTGACCATTTGCTGGAAGTAATTGACTGGGAACTGAACGTTGACCCTAATTTTGCGGCGAATCGATTTATGCGACCTAAACCTGTTAGACCTATCAAAGAAATGGAAACCGAAGGCTACATCGAAAACTGGATTTGCTATAAATCAACAGCATTCAGCGCTAAAGAGCTAACAGTGCTGCCGGGTCGAACAGTCACTATCAAAGACAGCGCAGCATACGGTTTTATCACTATGCAGGGGCACGGCACCATGGGTGCGTGGGATATAGAGACTCCCGCATTGATTAGATACGGCCAGCTAACTTATGATGAATTCTTCGTAAGTGAAAAAGCTGCAACAGAAGGCGTGAAAATAACCAATCCCTCAAAAACCGACCCAATCGTAATGCTCAAGCACTTCGGGCCGGATAACCCGGATTTAATTATCGAATAAGATAACAGCTTTCTTAAGATTCCTGGGAATTTGATACCGGAGCGCCGGTAGAGTCCTGGTATTTCTTACGAAGATACTTCAGCTCAATCTTCAGTATGTTCACAATTTTAGTATAAGCCGGGTCGCTGTAGACATTCTTCATTTCCTTAGGGTCTTCTTCCAAATCATACAATTCCCACTCGTCGATATCATGGTAGAAATGTATGAGTTTGTAACGATTAGTCCGCACCCCATAATGACGTTTTACACTATGGACGGCGGGATATTCATAGTAATGATAATACATCGATACCCGCCAATCCTGAGATTTTCCACCCTGCAGTATTTTACGTAAAGACCGTCCCTGCATATCATCGGG
>JASFVS010000022.1:0-16709 GCA_050049715.1 Phycisphaerales bacterium | reverse complement strand
ACCAGCCACCCACATGATTTGACCCTTTGATAGATACATGCGAAAACAATTCGTCTATTCACTTATAGAACTACTTAACAGTGCCATCTTATATCTGATATGTAACGTTTTTTTTGGCTTTTAATCCCAAAATTCAGGAAATAAACGCGTTTTTTGGTAAAGAACCGAGATTCGGCTTTTAATTATAAAAAATGTAATTTAATGAACATTTTAAATTCTTCTATCGCGGATATATAACGTACGAACACTCATTAAAAACCATGAAGTACAACAAAAAAAGTAAAGACGAGTATTTCTCAAAACCTGAAGCACTTCTATACAATATCGCTCAGATCTATGAGCAGATAGATAAAACTGATAACAACCAGAGATAGTTATTAGGTTGAAAAGCCTTACTCTCCCAAAAACTCAAATCAATATACAATCTATGCGCGAAATAAACAGGAAACAACAAGAAAATCGATTAAGAAAAAGCTCCTGCTTTATGGAGGAGAGGATTAGATAAAGCAGGAGCTTCGGTGTTAGTGTATATCTAATACACTACTCAACCTTCCCTCCCCAAAACAAATCAGTAAAAACTATAAATATGTGCCATCATAAATATCAAAAGTAACGTTTTTTTTAAATTCCATTATTATCACAACCAAACTGCTCTGAACGGACATCGATGGCTCAGGCTATGTGTGAAATATTATTTTTCTGTCAAAGAATTCAATAATGCTTACCTGATAAATGCCTTAATATCTCAATCTTACTTTCCCATTTATGAGAATCAATCCCAGATGTCGAACTTTTACCAGAGCACCACAATCCACACCAACATCTCCATATAAATTTCAAAACTCTCATATCATCACCCTTAAATGCTGATATAACCTTACACCATTATGTCCTATTCTTGGTAAACCAATCAGCAAAAACCATATCTATGTGCCGTCCTTCAAGATGAACGTAACGTTTTTTCCTCAGCCTAACCTGTGTACCAACCTAAAACCAGGCTTACTGCATAACTTATACTTCCTAATACTTTTTCAAAAAATCCCTGCAACAAGAATTTCCCAGGTTCGCCAATACTTACCCAAACATGCATCACAATCTATAAATATCTCGGTTTTTGATACTGATAATATCGTTTACGAAGAAAATTAAGCATTTAATAACAGAATTTTTAACAAACGCTTACAGCCTTTTTTAGTCCCATATTCTCATAAAGTCACTCACTGAACACGCCGATTAATGATTATTCAAAATTAATATTATTTATTTTTGAAAGGAGATTAATTATGGACATCGAAGAAAAATCTCAGGTACCGGAAGGGTCCCAGCAAACATCGCCACAAGAATCTCAACAGGCGGTTTGCGAAGAACCCCAGGAGATGGAGGAACCACAGAACACATCGATAGAAGAATCTGAAGAAAATCCAGTGGAAACTGATGAAAATTAGTTTTTAGAAGGGAGCCGGATGATCAGTCTGGCTCCCTTCAGTAATTATTTTTAACCATAAGGACATAAGTTTCCTTATTTTAGGTCAGCGGGGAAATACATCCCTCTTAAGAAAATGGCTGTAAAAGTCGATAAAAGGGATGAGTGCATAAAATGAAAAAGCCAATTAACTGGAATAAAATAACCAAGCCCAAACCGCCAGTATGTAACTGGCTGGATTCCCATAAATGGGCCACTAAAGTCGAAATTCGGCGACTTCTTTCAGGTAAACCCGATCTGATAATAAAAAAAGATATAAAAAAGCCCGCAATTAATTTATGCGTTAGAAACATCGATAACATTCCACAACAATAACTTTTATCTTATAGTCCATCTTAACACCCCTCTACCTTCTCCAAATTAACAAGACGTCAACCTGAATAAGCAAAAGAATCCTCTTTTATGTCAAATCTGACTGTCGCAAAGTATTTAAGTAAGACAATTACAAACCTAACAACACGACATATTTGTTATTGATGTAATCAATTTAAGGATGTATATTATTCCTATACAAATGGATAGGCAAATTCTATAGAGGGTTCTTATTGTGGGAATATTTAAGATTTTAACCATCGCCGTTTTGATAAATATTATCTCAGGGATAACCAATACAGGACACGCCCAGGTAACTGCTCTTGCAGAATATTATGGATTCAAAGAAATAGAGATTGTCAAGTTAAACCGGGGCATACAAAACTTAAAAATTGCCGATTTAAATAGTGACGGCAGAAATGACATTGCAGTGGTCAATAATATCAAGGCCAGGATAGAACTGATGATTCAAAAAGAAGTCCTCGAACCTGGTGAACCGGAAATTGCCGTTGACCTTAGTGACATCGACATAAATACAATCATTCCTCCTACCCGTTTTGAGAAACAAAGCATAACAATCTCGCAAAAAGTGTACAGTCTTGTATGTGGAGATTTAAATTCAGACGGAACAACAGATCTGGCTTTTTACGGAGAGCCAAAAGGCCTGTATGTGATATTGCAAAAAGATTATAAAGTTGAAACAGGTCCACCGGAAAGTCCAACAAATAAACTTAGCTGGCAAACAAGAAATAAAATTAAAATTGATGACGGCCTGTTAACTTCCAATATGTTGACTTGTGCCGATTTAAATAATGACGGCGCTGATGATTTGGCTCTGGCCGGCCGGGATGGCGTCTACATCGTTGTGCAAAAAGAAGATGGAACATTGGCCGAGCCGGTGAAATACCCTACCTCCGCACAAACATTAGGTGTCGAAGTCGGCGATTTGAACGGCGATAACGTAAATGACCTTATACTTATAACAAACGATATGGAAAAGCCGGTGCACGTTCGATTCGGCTTTAAAACAGGACAATTAGGTCCTCAGGTTCGATACTTTATTGAAAGGCCATCCGTATTTAAGATCACCGATATCGACGACGAAGACAGTTACGAAATACTAACTGTCAACGGTAGAAGCGGACGACTAATTTGTTACAAATTTGCCGCTGAAAACAGAAAAGATATAGATTGGCCAAGTTTGTTTTACCCTCTCACCTCAGGTCAGGAAGACACAAAACGCGATCTGGAAATCGGTGATTTCGATGGAGATGGCCTCATCGATGTATTAATAAGCGAACCCGGAGCAGCAGAGCTTATCTTTTATAAACAAATTCCCGGACTGGGTCTGGCTGAACCGGTTAGATTTCCTGCTTTCGCTGACATGACAAATTTATCTGCTGTGGATATAAATCGTGACGGAAAAGTCGAGATTGGTGTTTTAAGTGTTAAAGAAAAAGTAATCGGCATAAGCAAATTCGAAAACGACAGAATATCATTTCCACAACCTATCGATTTACAAGGTCAACCTCTGGCAATGGAGCTTTGCGACGTCGACAACGATGGCAATGTAGATTGCCTATACATCTCGACAGACGATAATAACGTTAGAACTCTCCGGACAATCTATAACCTTATGATACCAGAGAAAAACCAGACCAATCCAGCAAACTCCAACAAGTTCGAACGGATTGCAGAAAACGCCGGACCAAATAAACCTGACCTGGAACTCGAGAAGCTAACTTCCAACCCGGACGGTCTGGAAGTACTCGACGTCGATCAGGATGGCCTGCAAGACGTTTTGATATTCGTCAGTTACGAACCTCCAATATTAATTCGTCAAACAGAAAAGAGGAATTTCGAAGTAATTGACTCACCGAAGGCACAAAGCAGTTTGATTAAAGATGCGACTCTGCGTTCAATAGCCCTGGCTGACATGGACGGCAAACCGGGTAAAGAACTGCTCGTAGCACAAAAGAATTTTGCAAGAAGTCTGGTTTTTTCAGAAGGTCTGAACTGGAGCATAATCGACCAATACAATGCCAAGAGTACAGAAAACCAGATTTCGGCTGTAGCCGCTTTTAATATTTACGATGAGGTCATAGAAAAAAGACCTGCCATTTTATTGCTGGATGGTCGCAAAGGACAGCTTCAGATATTAAAAACCGGTAACGATAAAACATATCGGTTTGTAAAAGAACTGGATATAGGACAATGGAATCCTGCGATGCATTTTAAAATGATGTTCGCACCGCTAACAGGCGACAAAACCAAAAGTCTGCTGTTGTTCGACAGCGAGAAATTTGCAATCATAACACCGCCAAGTAGTGGCAACTTCGCACAGCACTTGGAGCAACAGTTTAGTTACGAAACAAAAATAAAAGACGGCAAATACGGCAACCTCACTGCCGGAGATATAAACTCCGATAACCGAACCGACCTTATTATGGTGGAATACAAAGCAATAGAACCCAAACATAATCACATCGAAATACTTACATTTGATTCCAGCCTGAATCCGGTTCCTGCAATGCGCTTTAAGATATTCGAGCAGAAAAGCTACCGTAGCAGCAGAGCCGGCCCTAACCCCAATATAGAACCACGAGAATTAATGCTCGCCGATGTAACAAATGATGGTAAAGAAGATTTAGTAACCATTATCCACGACCGTATCATTATCTACCCTCAGGATTAATCTCATATTAGGTAAAGAGAAAAATGGTAAGCAACAGAAAGAAGGTTTTCGTTGCGCTCAGTGGCGGAGTGGACAGCTCGGTCGCCGCTGCATTACTGAATCAGAATGGTTTCGATTGTTCAGGTGTATTTATAACTACCTGTGATGAAAGCCACCATGCTCGGGCAGATGCCGAACAGATAGCAAAAAAGTTAGGCATAAAACTTCATATACTTGACCTTCGCAAAGATTTTGAACACATTCTTGATTATTTCTGTAGTGAATATAAAAAAGGACGAACTCCAAATCCATGCGTTTTTTGTAACAGGCACATCAAATTCGGGAAATTGTGGAATTTTGCACGAAGTAACGGAGCAGAACTACTCGCCACCGGCCAATATGCAAGAATTTTCGAACACAACAATCAAACAGGTTTATACGAGGGTCTTAATTCCGATAAAGACCAATCTTATGTATTATCGATGATTGACAAAAAGATTCTTCCTTATATTATCTTACCGATGGGTGAATACTCAAAGGACCAGGCCCGTCAGATGGCAAAAAAATTCAATTTAGGTATCGAACATAAGACTGAATCTCAGGAAATATGTTTTATCCCAAACGATAACCATATAGCCGTGCTGGAACAACGGTGCCCGGAACTTGTCCGCAAGGGAAACATTATCGACAGTAGCGGTAAAGTTCTCGGCCAACACGATGGCATACACAGATTCACAATCGGTCAGCGACGAGGATTGAGAGTTGCAATGGGTAAACCCTATTACGTGGTTAAGATTGATGCGGCAACTAATACCATTACGCTTGGCCCAAAAGAAGAATTAATGCAAAGCAAATTTTGGGCAACAGATGTAAATTGGCTTATTGAAGAACCCGTCCAATCTTTTGGGGCAAAGGTGAAAATACGTTATAATGATATAGGCTCTCCGGCAAGTGTCCAGCCGCAAGGAAAAAATGTTATGGTTGAATTCAACGAACCAAATTCAGCCATAACTCCAGGCCAACTGGCCGCTTTTTACATACAGGAAGGAAAAAACAGCAGATGTATCGGTGGAGCTTGGATTGATAAAGTGGTAAACTAATGGGTAGTTATGGATACACCCGAGAATATTCTGGACATACTCAGAGAAAAAGGCGCTGAAGCTGCACGTAAAGCACAACGAGGGATAATCGTGCAACCCGGAGCGATTGGCGATTGTATATTAACGCTTCCTTTAGCAGCATTTATGAAAGATGCTCTCGGTTTAGGGGGAGTTTATATTCTTGGTCACAGCGAGTATATAGGAATTTTGCCGGGCAGAACCTGTATCGATGGCATTAGTTCCATAGATTCAATAGAATTACACCGATTATTTATGGAAACGAAGGCATTTGACCTCAAGGATGGAGACCCTCTAATAAATACATTTTCCGGCTATGCCTGCATTGCGACATTTTTGGGTGAATCCAACAGCAATTTTGAACAAAATCTGATTTTTACAGCTACATGCAGCCACAGCGCGGAAGTAATAACACTATCTATGAAGCCACCAAAAGATTACTCCGGCCACTTAACCGATTTCTACATACACCAATTCATCAAACAAAGCGATTTTCCTTTACAACCCCGACAAGTAAATCCCGGCGATTGCATAATTAAGGTGTCCGAGACGGACATGGATCAGGGTAAAGAATTGCTAAAAGAAGCCGGCCTCGAACCGGACCGCAAAATAATAGTAATACAACCAGGCAGCGGCGGAGTAAATAAATGCTGGCACATAAATAATTTTTTGGCTATAGCCAAAACGCTTGATTCAGAAGGTATCAGCGTGATATTTTTATTAGGGCCCGCTGAACTGGACAGATTCAATAGCACAACAATCAAGAATATAAGCAGTGTTGCGAAGTATCTCACTGATTTATCCATGCCACAGGTATTAGGGCTTTTAAGCTGTGCAAACGCTTTCATCGGCAATGATAGCGGGATAACTCACTTAGCGGCAGCTCTGGGAATCAAAACATTGGCTGTTTTTGGCCCTACTAACCCAACCTTATACAGACCTATTGGTCCGGACGTAAGAGTATTTACGGACAATATGCCAACTTTCGCTACAAAACCTTCGCCGAGTCTGCAACGAGAGCTTTTAGATTTGTTAACAACATACGAATCATTATAAACCTCGTTTAGATAAGATTGTGTGAAATATTATAGAAGAAACTCTTTCTCAACAGAGATAAATTCAAACTGTTGACCGCTGGCCGGTTTTTCTGCTATAATTCCTTTTTTGACATGACTCTTAATTTTCGGCAAATTAATACGCCGAATGTGAAGAATTTCTCATAAAGGTATTTAAATGCAGGATAAAACTTTAGGTGAATTAGCTGAATATGTTAATGGACGAGTTTACGGTGACCATAATATTAGAATCAGGTCCGCCTCTACACTCGCACGTGCAGGTAAAGGCGATATAAGTTTTTTAACTAATCGTAAATATGAGAAGCAGTTAAAAACAACCAAAGCAAGCGCAGTAATTGTAGGTAAAGAAGCACCTACTGCATCGGTCCCCCTTTTAATAACCGAGGACCCATACTATGCCTTTATGCAGATAATGGTGTTATTGCACGGACACCGTAAGCACAAAAAGATTGGAATAAGCCCACGAGCATCAATCTCCGACAGTGCAAAAATCGGCTCAGACTGCCATATTCACGACTTCGTAACAATAGCCGATGACGTAAAGATTGGTGACGGCTGTATAATTTATCCAAGTGTACACGTAGGAGAAGGTGTGCAAATTGGCAATGACAGTATCATATATCCCAACGTCACTATTTACGATGGATGTAAAATAGGAAATCGCGTTATCATCAACGCGAATTCAACCGTGGGCGAAGATGGTTTTGGCTACGCCACACACAAAGGCATCCATCATAAAATACCGCAGACCGGCATTGTAATTATAGAAGATGATGTAGAAATCGGAACCTGCTGTGGCGTCGAACGTGGTACACTTGGTGACACTGTTATAGGCCAGGGCAGCAAGCTGGGCGACCTTGTAACGATAGGCCATGGAACAAGAATCGGCCCACACTGTTTACTCGTAGCCCAGGTTGGAATTGCCGGCTCAACCAATCTTGGACATCATTGCATAGTCGGCGGCCAAGTGGGTATTGTCGGCCACATTAACATCGGAAATAATGTTACAATCGGAGCTCAGGCTGGTGTTATTAATAACATTCCAGACGGAAAAGTAATGTTGGGTGCACCTGCTATCGAAGCAAATCAGGGCAGACGGGCATACGGAATGATACAATACCTGCCTGAGATGCGGCAAAGTATTCGGAGTCTCCAAAATCAAATTAAACAAATAACCTCAACCAGCGATTCTGATTCGGAAGAACCACCTGAACAAAATAATGACTAACTACCCACCATTGAAAAACCTACAAGACAAGGGAAATGAGACACGAATATCAAATACATAATATCAAAAACAACACTTATCAAAAGTATATTGAATTCTAAACAGGACATTCCCTTGAGCGAGATAAATGAAACAAAAGATGCAGCACGAAATGTGCTTGGCTTAATCGCCGGAGGGGGCAGATTACCCTTTCTCATAGCTACTGGTGCCAAACGGGCAGGACTAAAAGTAATTTGTGTCGGGCTTGGGGAAACAACAGAATCCAGTTTAGCTAATGAAGTCGATATATTTTACAGAGTCCCACTCGCCCGGCCGGGCACCTGGATAAGAAAATTAAAAAAACACAACGTCACCAGAACGATTATGGTAGGCCAGGTCTCCAAGGGTCGGATTTTTACACCCTGGCGAATTCTGCGATATTTACCCGACTGGCGGTCACTTAGAATATATTATTGGCGTCTGCGAAATAAAAATAAAATGACAGACTCGATCTTATGTGCCTTAGCTGACGAACTTGCCAGCGGAGGAATAATACTGGAGAATTCAACTATGTACTGCAAAGAACATATGGCAATATCAGGCCTGATGACAATAATACCACTGCGACCATCGGCTAAAGGTGATATTGAATTTGGCTGGGAAATAGTTAAAAAGCTCGGTGAACTGGATATAGGCCAGGCAATTATAGTAAAAGATAAAGAAGTAATCTGCGTCGAGGCTATAGAAGGGACGGCCGAGATGATTAAACGCGCAGGCCAATTCTGTAAATCAGGGGGCTGGACATTAATTAAAACCTCCAAACCACAGCAGGACATGCGATTTGATGTCCCTTGTGTCGGACCAGACACTATAAGAAGCTTAGCCCAAAACGGTGGTAAATGCCTTGTCGTAGAGGCAGATAAAACAATAATTATCGACAAACCCGAGACGATACAACTCGCCAATCAATTAGGCATAACAATTTATGGGTGTTGACGAATCAAAATACCGGTATCTATATGGTCGAATTTCCATTTCATATCTTAATCAAATGCAATCACCCAAAGGAACATACAGAACACATATTATGTAAAGCCCTTCTACGATTTATTCCTGGAAGACGAAAAGTTTACGATGCGGTATGGAACGACAAAAGCGTAATTGTAAAAATCTTCACCCATAAGATTAGTGCTAAACGCCATCTTAATAGAGAATGGCAGGGTTTAAGCCTACTACAAACAAGAGGCCTAAGCTCACCCCTTCCTTTGTTTTATGGAAAAACAGAAAAAGGAAAGTGGGCCGTGGTAGTGGCAAAAATAGCTGGCTCATCAACAGTTTTGGGCGCCCTTCAAAAAATAAAAGACCCGGCTCAGAAATCGAACCTTTTGGTTCTAACCTGCAAAGAGCTGGCCAAACAACACAATAAAGGAGTTTTACAAAAAGATTTGCATCTGGGAAATTTTTTGATAGGAGACGATAAAATTTTTGCACTCGATGTCGGACAGATGCGATTTCTTCGAGGTGAGGTTAGTAGAAAAAGAAGTATTTCAAAGTTGGCGATGTTAATATCATGTATGCCCGGAATCAACACAGAAACTACAGCAAAACTTTGTGAGAAATATTTCAAAAATCGTGGCTGGGACTTTAAAAAATCAGACGAGATATATTTCCAAAAACAATTGGTTTCGCATAAAAAAATAATACTCAGAAAATGGCTGAAAAAAAGTCTGCGAACAAATAAGAGACACTTGAAAATCAAATCCAACAAATATATCGCTGTATTCGATAGAAGTTTTTGCCAACGAGTTGAATTTATCGACTTTATCGAACAAATAGATTTATTGATGGATAAAGGACAAATTCTTAAAAACGGTAATACCTGTTATGTGTCCCATTTAATATGGAACAACAAAGATATTGTGGTCAAACGCTACAATCACAAGGGGCTTATTCATTCGCTGAGACACACCTTAAAGAGATCCCGCGCTTTACGAGGATGGCTGCACGGACATCGGCTTGGAGCTCTGGGAATAGCCACGCCGGTGCCACTGGCCTATATCGAGCAGCGTAAGGGAAAGCTTGTATGGAAAGCTTATCTGGTTACCGAACATGTTGAAGGACAGAAACTTCACGATTTTTTGCACAATCATGACATTTCCAAAGAACAACACTCGGTTGCCATACGGCAGATTAAAAAAGTTCTCGATAAAATGGGAAAATACCTCATAACTCACGGAGACCTGAAACACACAAACATTTTGATTACAAACAACGGACCTTTTTTGACAGATCTTGACGGGATGAAGGCACATAAATGGAATTGGACGTATCGAATTCGGAAAGCTAAAGACTGTACGCGTTTAGAAAACAAAGAAGTATCCACCTTATAGAAGGATTTCAAATAAAGGATATGACTCTAATCAAGACGTTTACATCAGTATTCGGAAAAGGTAAGACAGCACTTAAAACGAAAAATGCATTCGACGCACAACGTCTTTTTTTCGACAAAAATGAAAAGCTTCTAATTTTTGATGTGGGCGCATATGTAGGTGAGGTGACAAAGATTTACAAAAATATTTTTCCCAGTTCAATAATCTATTGCTTTGAGCCTTTTCCGGACTCTTTTCAAAAACTTAAAAGATTATCCGTAAACAAATTTATTAGGCCCCAACAAATAGCCATCTCAGACCACGTTAACAAAACAAAACTTTACGTGAATGTAGATACAACGTGTAATTCCTTTTTTCCAAGACCTAAAGACGGAATGAAATATTATTCGCATAAAGCTAAGAATATCGGCGAAATTGAGGTAGAAACTATAACAATAGATGACTTCTGTAGTACGAAAAAAATAAAAAAGATTGACATTTTAAAATTAGACGTCGAAGGTGCAGAAAAAAAAGCTTTAAAGGGAGCAAGCGATAAGCTGTCAAAATATGCTATTTATCTAATCTACACCGAAGTAATGTTTACAACTCATTATGAGGGAGGTTGTATGTTCTGCGAATTAGCCAGTTTTCTCAAGCAATATGACTACACACTGTTTAATCTGTACAACCTGAAGCGGGCAAAAGATGGGCAATTGAGGTGGGGCAACGCAATCTTTCTAAGCCCACAAGCCAGGGCCAAGCTCAACCGAATACATTCTATTTGACTGCTTACCTAATCACTTTCACAAACGATCGGGCAAAAACGCATAAAAAATCAATATTTTAAAAATCTCTTTTCTTCACCCAATACACTTCAAGACAATAAACTACACATCATAATCAAAGTCTTATTATCTTTTCTTCTAACCGCCTTAATTACCGGCAGAACAGGATGATACCAATCGCTTGACTACGGTTGCTTTTGTCCATTGTACCAATGATTTAATATTCGGATATTGCCGGAAAGATTGCCTGGATATTTGATACGCCTGGTCATATAACCCTTCTCTAAGCGCACACTGTCCTGCTCTACGCCCCTCTTTACTGAATACTTTCATTGCTATCTTCTCAGGGACAAACGTTTTGCCACCTTTTTCGTAATAGAATCTTTCAAGAACTTTGTACTCGATAAGGCAACTTTCAAAAGAAGGACGCGAAAGATTATCCGGATGACGGCGCCTTTTGAAAGTCGGCTTAGGCAGCGCTATAAAACGATATTCAGCCGAAAGCTTAAGCCACAAATCGTAGTCAGAGCATACTTTTAAAGACGTGTCAAATACTAAAGGCGGCTTTAATATTTCTTTGGGAAACATAGACCCACAGGAATGAACCAGAATAGTCTGGAACAAATACTTAGTAATATTTCCACTGCGTAGTTTTCTCCTGCACTTGCTGTAAATTCTGCCGTTTTCATCTATCCGAAAATATGAGCCATAAACTATTACATTCTCATTTTCCGCTTCCAATACTTCAACCATTCTTTCGATAGCATCCGGCACCAACAAATCGTCAGAATCAATAAACGAAATATATTGACCTTTTGCAAGCTCTATCAGCTTATTACGAGCTGTGGCATCGCCGCGATTTTCCTGCCAATGATAAGCAACAGGAACACCGAGCTTTTTAATCATATCATCAGTGCCATCTGTAGAGCCGTCATCAACTATTACTATCTCATAATCTTTATAGGTTTGCGCAAGTACACTATCGATAGTTTCACGCAGATACTTTTTTCGATTATATGTAGGAATACAAATACTAACTTTTGGTCTATCGGTAGTCGTTGTTATTATTTGCTCAACGCTTCTTCCTGTAGCACCCTCTGTACTATATAATACTCCTTCCATAAATTCAGTGATTAGAGTAACTAATTCCTTAGCAATCACTTCACTGTCAAATCTTGCCACCCGTTCTTTGGCCGCAAGGGACATCTGTTTTCTCAGTGTTTCATTTCTAATTAACTCACTTACGCCATCAATCCATTGGGGGATATTTGATGCAAAATAGCCCGTTACATCATTAACTACATAATCTGAGTTTACGCCTACCGGCGAAGTAACAACAGGTAATCCGGCAGCTTCATATTGTAGAATCTTAAACCCACATTTTCCTCGAGCAAATCTATTATCCGGCAAAGGAGCAAGACCAATATCACTGGTTAGTAAATCAAAATACTGACCATCCAGAGACCACTGGCATTTTTCCACCTGCATATTCTGCAAGTCAAAAAATTCGTCACATATTATCCTCAAAATGACATTACTAAAACGTTTCCCTAACTGCTCAAGAGCAGGTTTAATTTCTTCTAAATACTTCAGAGTGCTTTCACTACCAATCCACACAAGACGAACTTTATCGTCAGTTTTTAAATTTTTCACCAAGCTAAATGCTTTTGTATCCAGGCCGGTAGGCAATATTTTGACGTTGTGATTGAACCTGCGCGCATGTTTCGCCAGATAATCATTACCTGCAATAATCTTATCAGCAAGTTGTGCAGTTCGCCGGAAAAGCCTGAAATGCGAGGACCTATTACTTCCAGGCCTCTCAGGGCTGTACATAATAGCATCATCAAAATCGTAGATAATCCTTTTAGAATATCGACGCAAACAAATCGCATCAAAAAGATTCAAACACTTCTTATGAAGAAGGACACCGTCAAATGCTGCAGCTCTCTTAAAAAGCCTCAGACGTGATAATTCCCCAGAAGGAAATTTACGAACCTCACAATCTATGCCACTACTTTGCAAGGCCTTCAAGTGAATCTCTATACGTTGTCTAAAACTTGGTCGACTTGGATTATTTGTCAAAACAAGAAGTTTCATTATCTTTTCCTTCCGGCCTATTTAACCAGCGGATTATTCTACAAAATATCGGTTAAATAAGCAAGATAGGGTTGGTCTTGAACTGTTCGGAATACGAGCTCGAAACAAACTAATTATATACATGGGGTAAACACTACCTCGATTCCGTGACAAGGGAATATATAGCATAGATGCTGCTCGTAAAACTCCATTACAGAACGATGACAATTAATCAAAAAACCAAATGCCTTTTTAACTTGACGGGAGAACCAAAACGGAGACCTGAATACAAGTTTCTGAGATATGATGTTTATTCTTATGTCTGTGTAAAAGTTCGGAACTTTTCTTTTAAGTTGTTGCTCTGTATCTACAAAATAATAAAAGGTATATAAGCCAAAAAACCTTTTATGCGTATAATCTGAGTAATAAAAGGGATTGGAAAAATGAGGCACAAAAACATACGCCTTGCCATTCTTTTTGAGAACCCTGACTATCTCCCGTATTAAGTCTTCAAAATTTTGTACATGTTCAAGCACACTCCTGCAATGTATCTCATCAACCGAATCATCCGGTAAAAACGGCAAACCATCTTCTATATCGGCAACTATGTCAACATTAGGCATGTCCAGCCTATCAACAGTGATTCTATCCTTCCTGCTTTTTTGACCACTTCCCAGTTCGATAATTAATGGACTGCCATCGCCAATTATTTTCTCCAAATTGATTTTAATAAACGGCTCCATCTCTGTTCGCTGTTTGAAAAAGTATCAAATCAAACCGGTATTAACTCAAAACTTCCGCCCATGGCGGATCATAACTTCCTTTCTCGATTAGCTCGAGTATACATTTTGCGATTATTTCACAATTAAACAGCTTATGAACACGATGCATACCAGCATCGGCAATTTTTTTCCTTTCTTCTTCATGACTTAGATACCAATCCGCCAAACCAAAAAATTCATCGACATCATCAAAATATTTTATGTGAAGCCCATCTTTATAAAGCAAATCGCAACCGGCAAATCTTCTGGCCATTACCATCGTACCGCAAGCAAGATAATGTAAAAGACGGTCGGAATGACATAACCTGACCGAACCATACGCATTTACATTGACGCCTATCTTAGCGCCACTTATTGCATACAGGTAATCAATACCACCAATCTGTGGCCTTCCTAAACAACCATAGAGTTTGCAATTATCCCGTTCAGCAAGTTTTATTACAAGTCTCTCCCTGAAATTCTCACTTGTACCTGCATGGTGTTTTGTTGTACCTGTCCATAAAATATCCGTCTGCCATTCTTCCGAGACATCATACCGGTAGTCAATATCAGGATCACAATAATTGGGCATAAAAACACAAAGCTTAACACCAGCCTCACGATAGTCCTGAAGAAACTCACCGTCGTTCGTAGCGGTTAAGATATCCAACTTTTTAGCCGTTTCTATCTTATATGGATATAGCTTCGGCCATGGGTCTGCATCTACTCCTATAAAAACAGCACTTGGCGCAGCAACTCTGGCCCTTTCAATGGTCTCTGCATCAAGGTGTCTTGCAAAGTTAACATAAATAATATCAGGTTCATAATTTCTAATTTGCTTGATTAACAAAGCGTCCGCTTTGGATTTGAAAAAATATCTGGAAAAAGTTTTGCTTTTTAATGGATTTTTGTGCAGAAGCGCTTTGCGATAACTGAAAATTTGCGCATCATGCCCAAGCCGTATAAAGCCCTTACTTAACTTATGCATCTGGTTTAAAAACATCTTAACAGGGTTATAGCCGATGTCAGTGATAATTAAAATTCGCTTTATTTTCTGCATAAAAAACTATTCCCCGGAAATACATAGCTGTGATGTATTTACTAAATTAGTGTTTTGAATAATATCCAAAACACTTCTTCTCATAGTAATTTTCTTTGTAATAAAATTATATGCTTCGTTTGTAATACGAAGGCGCTGCTGCTCATTTCGCAAGTACGACAGTATAGTCGTCGACAAATTTGATTCTCCAGCCTGTACATAATGAACATCTTGTATATACGGCTCCTTTGGGCAATTTCCCTCTGTTACAACCATAGCGCAACAACTCATTGACATTAAAAATCGTCCGGCTCCAAAATCCCAGGGTACTCTCGGCAGATCAAGCGATATCTTCGTTCGATTGAGCAGTTGTGTTCTTTCGTCACCATAACATTCCTTATCTACGATCTCCAGCTTTATTTTTTCTGCTGATAGTTCTCTATCAAGTTTATTTAATATGGAAGCCCTGCGTTTATTATTTATTCTTCCGAGAAAAAGCACATCTATGTCCCGCTCAAGTCGCAGGTTTTCTCCAAACGCAGGATGATAACCGACAGGAATAAAATCTATATCAACACCCCTTCCAGCAAGAAAGCGTTGCATTGCAGCAGTCATGGCAAACACGTGATTTACACAATTATCTTGGTCATGATTTTCGAACCTATACCCACGTACCATTACACGTTCCCACTCTCTGTCGGGACAATCCAGATAATTTAAAGTGCCGGATCGCTTGAACTCATTTCGGAGCTTTCTGATATAGACCCATCTTCCCAGCCGCATTATCTCACGTCCGAGAGGGAAATATTTATGAATTATTTGTCCAAGTTGTCCGGGAAAGATAAATCGCCAGTCTAAACCTGCTATTCGTTGACCGATTAAATCCGATGATGCTGTAAGCCCAGGGGGCGGCAGTGGATCTACAAGCCACAATATTATTATCATATTTTTCTTGAAGGACATACCTCGGTCCCTCATCAGCTTCAAAGCCACCGAATCAGCCGGTATAATCAATACATCGGCCTGCGAATAATCACCGTCTTTATTAGTCCACGCATCAAAACCAAGATTACAAAGCTCATCGCACACCATAGAACTGATATCAATTACACCCTCTATTACACATATTTTTGGTAATTTTGAATCTTTCGCACTCATATTTCAGGATTTATTTTGCTCGAGAATTCTGTTAAATTTATCAAATGCTCAAAAATTTTTATTTTCAAGCTACAAAATGAAATTAACTCATCAGCGAAAAAATTATAGTATCGCTCTAAATTAAATCAAGCGTATATCCACGCGGTTTTATAGTGATCTAAGGAAATCTACTGACCAACGTCAGCAGATTGTTTTTGACGCCCCTCATTTGATTTTCTTGAGGAAACCCTTAGGATTCCAAGTTATCACATAATTTTCTTTTGTCCTGTCAATCTGAAAATCATCGTTATCCTTCATAAATTCCTCTATTGCCTCATACGAACCTGGATGAGGCCCCTCATCAAGCCCATGGTGACCTATGGAATCCTCGACAATAAAATAGCTTCCCCGGGTAACAAGGAAGCTGAATTTCCTTAGTACATTTAATGTATTTTCGTAGGTGTGTGCGCTATCTTCAATAATTAAAACCTTGTCTTTCTTGTTGATAAATTCCTTTACTTTCTCTAAAGATTCACAAGCGTCACCTGTAATTAGTTTAATACGCGGGTGTCTTTTGACAATCCGAGGCACTTGGCTGTGGTCGATATCGATCCCTATAACATTTCCTCTTTGTAAGTTGTCCAACACATGCGCCAGGGCCAGAGTCGAACC
>JASFVS010000229.1:0-5205 GCA_050049715.1 Phycisphaerales bacterium | reverse complement strand
CGGGGGTTGTCTGCACGATTATACTTCTCATGTGATTAATCTCATTAATTATTACTTTGGTCGACCCAATAGAGCATTGGGCACTGTGCTAAAAAAGATTTTCTCTCGGGACGTTGAGGATGCAGTATACAGCACTCTAATATACGACAGCAGTCTTTCAGGGCAATTGTCTGTAAACTGGAGTGAAGAAACCTATCGCAAGATGTCAACTTCAATCACCATATGCGGCACTAAAGGCAAGGTAGTAGTTAACAGACAAGATTGTAATATCTATTTAAAACAGGCATCATGTGGTTTGGAGAAAGGCTGGAATACACTGCATACAACAGAACTAACTACTCCCGTCTGGTTTTATTTGAGAGGTGAAGAGTATTCGGCTCAAATCGATTATTTTGTGAACTGTATCAAGGAACAGCGGCTTGATAATATCAACTCGTTTGCAAGTGCATTTGAAACAGATATGGTTATTGACATGTTGATGAAAGATGCACAATAAACAAGGTTTTGCATAATGGATAGAATATTATTCGGAGACAATCAATTTTTCGGCGTTAATCATATGTCGGAGGAGAAGGCCAGAGCTCAATCGATGCGATTCAAGGACTCGCAATCAATAATGAAGGTTTTAGATATTGCATACGAAGCCGGCATAAAAACTTTTATGTGCACAACTCATGACAGAATAGCCGATATTTGTAATATTATTCGGCAGAATCCAACACGTTATGCCGATTTCAAGTTTTACCCCGGAATGCCTTACGCTCACAAATACGCAAATGCTGTTACAGAAGATGGTGTTTTAAAGGCCTTAAAGAAATTTACTTCTGGAAATGTGCTTGGCACAATATTTCGTGGTGGCAAAGCAATCGCCAAACAGGACGTTATAGCTCTGATGAAACTTCTGGTCGATACAGAGATGAAAATGCTTGAAGGACTTTCCACTGAAATAATTTTCTTACAAAATGTAATGGTTGACTTATTGCTTGGTCTTAATCTACAGAAAGTATTCGTAGAATTTGCAAGATACATTAAGGAACGATACCACGCCGAACCCGGCTTTTTTACTATGAATTTACCTTTACTACTTGATGTGCTGGAGGATTGTGGCGTAGAAAATCCTATTATTTGTAGCTCTATAAACAAATCGGGATTTCGAATGTGCGGCGGGAGGACGCTTTACGAAAAGGTTATAGCGGAAAGGAAATTCAGACCCATTGCCATGTCAATTCTTGCGTCCGGCGCAATTCCTCCCAAAGAAGCAGTAGAATATATCTGTAGCCTAAAGGATGTAAGGTCGATAGTCTTCGGAGCTTCATCTAAAAATCACATATTACAAACGAAAGATTTAATCGATGAATATACTTACTCCGACTAATTTTGGCGACTCCACTTATTAATTCAAGTTTAGCAATCAGAATTATTTTTTGTTAAATTGAGAAATGACCGATCAGGACAAATACAATCCGGCTATCTGCTCTAATTGTAGATCTAAACAATACCGTAAAGTTGTATCGGGACCTACCGTACCGATTATAGCCTGTACACAATGCGGTCTGATGCGTCAGGGATTTTCTGAACCGACACAAAAAAACAAGTTTCTTTCATTTGCAGGTGGAGAGGAACGATTCTATAAACAGCGTATAGATAAAGAAAAAAATCAGGTTAGAGACTACTTGAAAATTATAGCAAAATTAGAGAAGCTCACGTCACAAAAAGGACATATGCTTGAGATAGGTTGTGCGATGGGCGTGCTCTTGAATGAGATTCGGAATCGAGGATGGAAAGTGACAGGTATAGAACCGGAAGAGTGGACATGTAAGATAGCACGTGAAAGATACGGACTTAATGTCATAAATAAACCATTCCAGGAAGCCGGTTTAGAAGAATCTTCTTTCGACGCTATACTAATGTTGCATGTTATCGAGCATCTTCCCGACCCTGCAAAAGGTCTTTCACAAATAGCCAGAATGATAAAGCCGGGCGGACATCTTGTTCTTGAAACCCCTCGTTTCGATACATTGTGGTTTAAACTCTTGAGAGGTAGAGAAAGAAGTGTAATTTCCGGACACTTATACTACTTTACAGGAAAGACAATGCGAGATTTAGCCAGCAAAGCACAACTCGAAGTAGTGTTACTTGAATCTGTCGGACGAACAGTTACAATTGACCGGCTATGCTTTTATCTAGCTAAGTTCCTTGACTTTGAACTCGCAACCAAAGCTCTAACCTCGATTTCAGATTTTTTTCATCTGAACAAACTTCACATAAAAATTAATCTTAGAGACATGATGAGAGTTTATCTACGCAGAACTAATTGATGCTACCACAAGTAAAAGTATGATTTATAAAATAACAACGTTTATCTCAAGTACGAAAATATATGGTATTCCATATCCTCATGGTTAAATAGCGAAAAATCAGTTTCAATGAAAAAACAGGGTCCATTAAAGATATGTGCAGGGGCATCAGCGGGGGGGCATATGAACCAATTATTAAAACTGTTGGAGATGATTCGTGATTGGCCTCAACGCCCGTCTTTTTATATAACCACTTTAGAAGAACTGGCCGAAAAACTTGCTCAACAGGGGCCTGTTTATATTATTGGAGAATGTAATCGTCAACATCCTTTCAAAGCGTTACAGGTATTTATAAGAAGTCTGAGGATAGTGATGAAAGAACGTCCTGATGTTGTGATAACTACTGGTTCTTTACCTCTGGCTCTACTTTGTTTATCTGCCAAACTATTTGGCGCCAAGATCGTTTGGATTGATAGTATCGCAAACATTGAAAGTTTCTCTCTCAGTGGTCGGATAACTCTACTTTTTGCGGATCTGTTTCTGACGCAATGGCCAGAACTCGCCAACGGACACAAGAACGTCGAATATGCAGGAGCAATAGTATGATATTATTGACCGTTGGTACATTTTCACTTCCCTTTGAAAGATTAGTAAAAGCAGTTGATACTGCAATTGCAGAAGGAATCATTAAAGATGAAGTTTTTGCCCAGATTGGCCCATGTAATTATAAGCCCCGGAATATGGAATATGTGAACATGTTGCAAAAAGAAACCTTCGACTCCTATTTTCAAAAAGCTTCACATATAATCAGCCACGCCGGGATAGGAATAATAACAATGGCCCTGGATAATAAGAAGCCATCGCTTGTAATGCCAAGATTAAGAAAATATGGTGAGGTTGTAAATGACCATCAACTAGCAACTGCTAAAAAATTTGAGGAACTTGGCCACATATTAGCTGTTTATAAAGTTGAAATTTTGCCTGATGGCATCCGCAAATTGAAAAACTTCGTTCCTCTCGAAAGAAAAGCCAATCCTCAAGCAGTAGCTTATAGAATCGGTCGTTTTCTAAATAGCTTGAGGGACTTACGTTAGATAGGTTAAATGGGTACCAATCGATTGATTAAAGCTATTATACTTGCTAGCAGTTGTGACTTTGGAAGATGCCCTTTGACGTCGCGATTACCAACGGCTTTGTGGCCGGTAGTGGGAAAACCCGTGTTAGAGCATATGCTGACTTCTTTAGCCGACCAGGGTATAAAGCAGGCTACAGTTTGTTCTAATGGCGATGGTTCACTGCTGGCAGAATCAATCCGCATCGATGATTATATGGAGCTGAAATTCTTAGATGAACCGCTGCCGGTCGGCACGGCAGGTTGTATTCGCGATGCTGCCTGTGATGAATCAGATGCACTAATTTTAGTATTTCCTGCCAGTATAGTAAATCCTCCTAAAATTGATTTTATTATAAAGGCACATTGTGATGGACAGTCTGATTTGACTGTGATGTTGAACCCAGGCTGCGGGAGTGATAAATTGCAGGGTGGACCGGCAGGAATTTATGTCTGTGAAAATAGTATTCTGAAGCATGTACCAGAAGCAGGCTACTTCGATATCAAGGAAGGCTTAATTCCTGAGATGTTACGTGCTGGAAAAAGTGTTCACGTGGCGACGCTGCCAAATCACACCGGCAATTTCCGGAATCGGCAAGAATATCTATACGCCATTGCCAATTATCTTGAAAACAATCCGAAAGTGGGTGCGGGCTTGAAACCATCAAAGGGTGCCGAACCACAAACTGTGTGGATAGCAGCAAATGCTAAGGTTGACCCGGCAGCACGAATCTATGGGCCGGCCGTTATTATGAATGGCGCCTGTATTTCAAATGGCGCTATCGTTCTTGGGCCGACTATACTTGGAAATGGTGTCGTTGTTAGTAAAGATAGTGTTGTCGTAAATAGCGTGCTATGGGATGGTGCAAAATTAGGCTCAGGATGTCAAGTCAAACAATGTGTAATTGACTACAATGCGACTTTGCGAGATAATACTGTTGTGGAAGAAGAATCCATACCATTTAAGCCGGAGGGAATACTCGAACGTTTAGCCAATCAGGCTTCGAAGGTTGCGCAAAATAATATAAGTAGGTTGCAGCATGGCTTGCAATCACTGCTTGGCAAAGTCGATGAGAAAATGCCAAATTGGGCACAATCTCACAAAACAGAAATAATTTTCTGGCTTGCGGGCAGTCTCGTTTTAATTGCATTTTTCTGGTCTTATGAAGCCAGCTTTGTAGATTTATGGAACTTATGGCAGAGGAGCGATGAATACTCCAGCGGTCTTTTGGTGCCTTTTCTGGCCGTTTATATACTGTGGTCGAGGCGTGAGACAATCGCTATGTGTAAGATAAGGCCTTCTATTTTTTGGGGTTTGTTTGCTTTTATAGCAGCCCAAATGTTCAGACTTTTCGGGCTGTTCTTTATGTATGACTCAGCAGAAAGGTTATCCGTGGCTTTAACTATTGCGGCTCTGGTATTGCTTCTGTTCGGCTGGCAGCTTTTGCGAAAGATATCTACGGTGTTATTGTTCCTGTGTTTGATGTTGCCCTGGCCTAATCGGATTCAGACTGCTGTAACGATTCCTTTACAACGTTGGGCTACTTCATCAGCCGTATTTTGTTTGGAGGTGGTGGGTTATGAGGTTATACGGGAAGGTAATGTTATTCATATCGGCGATGCAAGTGTCGCGGTGGCTGAAGCGTGCAACGGTTTGAGGATGGTCACCGCCTTTTTTGTGATTAGCGGTTTGGTTGTCCTGCTGGTAAAACGAGCATGGTGGGAAAAGCTGATAGTTTTGGCTTCGAGCCTGCCAATTGCCTTGCTGTGTAATACTATTCGATTAACAATCACAGC
>JASFVS010000228.1:0-5206 GCA_050049715.1 Phycisphaerales bacterium | reverse complement strand
CCGGCCTTCCTTGAATCATACACAAAATAGGCCTGGGCGTAATTATCCGTCAATTCACCGATAATCTTGATAGAGTTTTTATTCGCGCCCACCGTACCATCGGCGCCAAGTCCAAAAAACATACCGGATAAAAGTTTTTTGCCGGTGACCTCAAAAGATTCGTCAACTTCCAGGCTGGTATTGGTTACATCATCGATAATGCCGACCGTAAAACCATTTTTAGGCTCCGCTGCATCAAGATTATCATATACAGCCTTCACCATAGCAGGCGTGAAGTCCTTCGAGCCAAGTCCATATCGTCCCCCGACAACAAGCGGATATTTATCAAAAGATGACTGGCCAGCATACATAGCTTGGCCGACAGCTGTGCGAACATCCAGATACAACGGCTCACCGATAGAACCTGGTTCTTTCGTCCTGTCCAATACGGCTATTTTTTTGACGGTTTTCGGTAAAGCGGCAATAAAGTGCTCAATGCTAAAAGGCCTGTAAAGCCGTACTTTTATCAAACCCACCTTCTCACCTTTAGAAGCAAGGAACTCTACTGTTTCGTGAGCGGTATCAGCTCCTGAGCCCATTATAATAATGACCTTCTCGGCATCTGCCGAGCCGACGTAATCGAACAAATTGTATTGCCTTCCAACCAGCTTAGCGAACTTATCCATAGTATCCTGGACAATCTTAGGTGTCGCTAAATAATATTTGTTCACCGTCTCCCTGCCCTGGAAATACACATCCGGATTTTGTGCCGTACCGGACATCATCGGCCTATCCGGGCAAAGCGCCCTGGCTTTATGCCGGGCAACTAACTCGTCATCAATCATTGCCTTCATATCATCAAAGGTCAATTCCTCAACCTTCTGAAGCTCATGGCTGGTCCTAAAACCATCAAAGAAATGTAGGAAAGGCACCTGTGACGCCAACGTCGCCTGTTGGGCAATAAGCGCTAAATCCATAACTTCCTGAACACTGTTCGAGCAAAGCATCGCAAAACCCGTTTCACGACAGGTCATTACATCAGAATGGTCACCGAATATGGAAAGCGCC
This sequence comes from Phycisphaerales bacterium, assembly GCA_050049715.1. Lineage (GTDB taxonomy): Bacteria > Planctomycetota > Phycisphaerae > Sedimentisphaerales > Anaerobacaceae > NIOZ-UU13. The sequence continues at coordinate 4,159 of JASFVS010000228.1, read as the reverse complement.
TGACAGGCCAAAGAACGGGCTGATATATGAAAAACGGTGGGTAGAAGCTCACCTGCGATTTTATACATATTAGGAATCATTAATAAAAGCCCTTGTGAGGCGGTAAAAGTGGTGGTTAAAGCACCGGTCGCCAATGCTCCATGCACTGCCCCGGCCGCACCGGCCTCGGACTGCATTTCTGTTACAGAAGGAACTGTCCCCCATATATTAGGCTGGTCCTTGGCGGTCTTTGCATCTGCCATTTCTCCCATAGGCGAGCTTGGAGTAATCGGATATATCGCGATAACCTCATTCGTAGCGTGGGCCACATATGCCGCCGCGGTGTTACCATCAATTGTAACCATCTTTCGCTTCATATTTTCTCCATTTCCATAAAGTAAAAAATAACAACAATTTACATTAAAATGCCCCTCTTGGTAGGTAACTCAAATACACTAAAGAATCTCTTATAATCCCGAATTAGACCATCTGCAAGGAAATAATATCGGCCGTTACACTACGCTCAACACATTAAAAAAGGCGTTTATACACATTTTTACTGAAATAAGCAATATAAAATTTTTTCATAATACAATTACAACCAAAACTATAGTTTTTTCTGTAATTTGTCAAAATGGAGTCTGTCTATATACGTAAGAAGGGCAAAATAGCTAATATATTGCAGATTTTCCTTGCTTTTAGTGGGGAATTTGCTTATAATGTTTGTTAGGGCTATAATAGTATCTCTACATGTTTTCTTAAAATATGCCATGGGAGGTGTGAGTCATGAAAAGGCTGTACGTAAGTGCGCTCATATTGTTTTTACTCTGTTCGATCCTAATCCAGGAGAAAACCTTTGGTTACCAACTTTATGAACAGGGACTTTCCCGAGTAGGACAAAAGTATGTCCCGGGCGAATTCCTGGTCAAGTTTAAAGCTAATGTAACAGAGTCGGAAATTGCCGATTTAAACTCGAATAATAATGTTTCCACGATCTATACAAGCCTGATCGCCGGTTTTAGAAGATTAGCTGTTCCAGATGGTACAACAGTCGATGAAATGGTCGAAATTTATCAGGCGGATTCAAAAGTTGAATACGCTGAGGCAAACTATATTGCTAATGCCTTGTTGGTTCCAAATGACGACCTTTATTACCGCCAATGGCACTTGTACAATACCAACTACGGCGGTATCGAAATGGAGTCTGCATGGGACATATCTACCGGCTCAGGAGTCAACGTGGCAATCCTCGACACAGGTGTAGCCTACGAAGATTATTGTGAAGAAGAAAACGGCGAACCAAAAAAGTGCTATGAGCAGGCTCCGGATTTAGTTAATACATCCTTTTTAGCCGGTTATGACTTTGTTAATCAGGATGAACACCCTAACGATGACTCAAACCCGGGGCATGGAACCCACATAGCGGGTACTATTGCCCAAAACACCAATAACAGTTCTGGTACGGCCGGAGTGGCTTATAACGCAAATATAATGCCGGTGAAGGTATTGGACAGTAAAGGAGCTGGATCTTACGCCGACATAGCCGAAGGTATTATCTGGGCGGCCGACCAGGGCGCTCATGTCATAAACCTCGGATTAGGAGGAAGTGAACCTTCAAAAACTTTCGAGAATGCATTAGAGTACGCCTATAACCTCGGAGTAACGTTAGTAGCCGCCGCCGGCAACGAAGGCGCAGGCAGCATGGTTTATCCTGCTGCATATGATGATTACGTGATTGCTGTCGGAGCCACACGCTACGATGAAACTATAGCTTATTATTCTAATTTTGGACTAAGTCTGGATATAGTAGCTCCCGGCGGAGATATCAATGTTGACCAGAATGGCGATAGTTACGGTGACGGAGTTTTACAACAAACCTACGGCAACGACGGCGACGAAATAAACTGGGGATACACTTTTATGGAAGGAACCTCAATGGCTGCTGCTCATGTCTCCGCAGCCGCAGCTTTAATCACAGCAAACGGAAATGCAACTACACCTGCCGAAGTTAAAGAAGCTTTAGAATCAACAGCAAAGGACAAAGGAGCCGAAGGCTGGGATATTGAATATGGCTCAGGTATATTAGATGTTTATGCCGCTCTTCAATGGAACACAACAGAAGATCCACCTAAACCACCACCTTCTCAAACAGAAACTCTCGAAGCCATATTCACAGCAGATCCCAATATCGGCCCTGAACCGCTAACAGTACAATTCACCGACCAGTCCACCGGAAATGTTACTAGTTGGCTATGGGATTTTGGTGATGGAACAACTTCAATAGAACAAAATCCGACTCACGAATATACAGATGCCCGCACTTACACTGTAAGATTGACAGTATATGGTCCGGATGGCTCCAATACAAAAACCAGGGCTGGTTATATACGGGTATTCATCCCCTCAACACCAAGAGCAAACTTTGCAATAGAACCAATAAGTGCTAATTCTCCGACTACAATACGATTTCTTGACCAGTCCACCTGTCCTGCATATATTGTATACGGCGGGGACGGAAGCATAATAACTGGAACGATAGAATCCGCACCATATGGAGGTATTACAAGCTGGGAATGGGATTTCGGTGATGGAACAACTTCGACCGAACAGAACCCTGTTCATACCTATCAGGAAGCCGGTACTTTCGACATATCCTTGAGAGTCAGAGGCCCAGGCGGCTCAGATAGTATAATCATGAGAGATTACATCACCTTGACATTACCTCAGGCTCCAACAGCAAGCTTCCTGGCAGCACCATCAAGCGGAGATAGTCCTCTCGTTGTACAGTTCGCCGACACTTCCACTGGACATATTACCAGCTGGCTATGGGACTTTGGTGACGGAACAACTTCAACAGAGCAACATCCTACTCACACATACAGATACAGGGATTCTTCAGCTTACACAGTTAGTTTAACAGTTGAAGGCCTCGGCGGCTCAGACACCGAAACTAAAGCCGACTTGATTCAACTTGATATTCCGCCCATAAATGTAAGTATAGGTATTACAAGTAAACAGGAGTTCCGCACTTGGTATACAGTAACATCAGTAGTCACGGTTACAGATAATGACACAGGACAACGTCTCGGAGGAGTCACTATTGAAGGGACTTGGAGTGGCGCTTATGGCGGTACTGTTTCCGGAACAACAAATGGAAACGGCCAGGCATTCTTCACCACAGATTGGGTCACAAGAGGCGCTTGGGTCACATTTACAATTGATAAAGTGAAAATAGGTGAAAAAGAATATCAATTCACCGGAACAAATACTGCTTCAATACGCCCCTAAAAACCTTAAACATATTACATGAATCCCTCGATTTTGGAGCCCAAAGCTCAAGAGTCGAGGGATTTTATTTTATTCTAACACCTCCTCACTGATTAAGAAAAACTAAAAGGCTCCCCAATCCTGTTTTCCCGGAACGTAATAGCTCGGGCAAATAAACCGGAACATATTCGATATCTTCTGCGCCTTTTTGAGTTTTTCCTGGTCTTCAGCTTCCATTGCGGCCAGTTGGCCGCCGAATACTTCGGAGAAATATTCCTCAGCAGCCTTATGTCTTTCCTCCTCGGTATTGAAAAGACTACGAATTTTACCTAATTCGCCGGCATCCAGCCAAAAGCCGCCACAGCCGGGACACTCATCGACTTCAACATTCTTTTTAACGCTGAAAAAGTGACGCATCATCACAATATCGTCACATTTCGGGCACTTAAACCTTTGTGTATGGTCAACAGTTATGTTCTCATTTCGCTCTATCTCTAATAGTTGTTCGCCGGCGGATTCATGCGGCTCATCAAATTTAGACAGCTCGAAGTTATCAAACCAGATGCCGCCACAGCCGCCCTGGCAAACATCCACTTCAACGTCCCCCACGTTTACCTTCTGTAACACATTTGCACATGCAGGGCAATTCATAATGTCTTATCCTCCCAAAAGGGTTCGCAATACACTTTTATAATATATATCGGCAAAAAATCGCTATTGCTCAAGGCCAAAAATGTCGAGCCATTGGCTGGTTTCTCCTTCAGTAAGTCCCTTTCTCTTTTCCGGGGGCTCTTTTGGCGGTCTTTTCCGGCTAAGCTGTTTCTGAATATTATTCCAAAAAATCTCAGACTTTATCGATGTCGCTTTCCTGGCTCTGGCCGCCTTTCGCAATCTCCTGTCGCTACTGACAATT
>JASFVS010000021.1:0-16977 GCA_050049715.1 Phycisphaerales bacterium | reverse complement strand
GGTATCCATGCGAAAGTTTATGACCAGATGCCGCAGAGCGATTTGGTGGCTGTTGTGGATGTCAAAGCCGAGAAGGCGCAGCGTTTGGCGGATAAGTATAACTGCTCGGCCTACACCGATTGCGAAGATATTCTGCATAAAGTTGACGCGGTGACAATAGCTACCCCGACAATTACACATCTGAAACTGGCAAAAGTTTTTATTCAAAATAATATTTCGGTGCTGATTGAAAAGCCGCTGGCAACCAATGTAAGAGAAGGAAGAAAAATAGTTGGCCTGGCACGGAAATATGACAGCGTCGTGGCGGTGGGGCACTCCGAGCGCTGTAATCCGGTTGTTCAGGCGATAAAACGGTTGAACATCGAACCGAAGTTTATCGAGGCGCACCGTATCAGTCCCTATCCGTTCCGCTCGACCGATGTCGGAGTTGTGCTGGATGTGATGATTCACGATATAGATATTATTCTGTCTCTTGCGGCAAGCAAGATTAAGAAAATAAGTGCGGTGGGTGTCAATGTCATCGAAGAAAACGAGGATATTTGTAATGCGAGAATTGTATTTGAGAACGGCTGCATTGCAAATATTACCGCTTCGAGACTGGCCCTTAAAACCGACAGGAAGGTTCGTGTGTTCAGCCGACAGGCGTACCTGAGTGTGGATTATTTCAAGAAGAGCGGAATTGTTATCAAGGCCGACCCGAATACCAATGTTGTAAAGTGGATACAGGAACATAAGGAGGCCGGTGATTTTAACTTGACAACTGTGAATTGGCCGGATTTATTACATATTGAGCAGCTTGATATAGATGATAAAGAACCTATTCGCCTGGAGCAGGAGGCCTTTCTGCGGGCGGTTATGGACAGAGAGTATTTGCCCGAGGTCAGTGCCGAAGAAGGATTGGCCGCGCTGCGATGTGCTGAAAAGATTCTGGCATCGGTTAAAAAACATAAGTGGCATGAGACATTGGTTTGTAGCACTTAGCGGCAGGCTCATAGAAGCAACGGAACATTTATAATTTTTAGGGGAATAAATTATGATTGGCAAGTCTTGGTTTTGCGGATTTTTGATGGTGATTGTTTTAACAGGCGGCTGCGGTGAGAGTGCCAAAAAAGGCCAGATGGAAATGGAAATGACGGGACAGGAAACGAAAATGGCAGAGCCGGAGACGAAGATGACAAAGGTGAAAAAGAATATGGCCGGGTCGGGAACAAAAATAGTGAAGTTCGAAACGAGCATGGGTGATATCTTAGTAGAGCTTGATGAGAAGGCAGCGCCTCTTAGCGTCAGAAATTTCCTCGGGTACGTGAACGAAGGTTTCTATGACGGTGTTATATTTCATAGAGTCATACCGAACTTTATGATACAGGGTGGTGGTTTCACTGTGGAAATGGAAAAGAAAGCAACTCGTGATCCAATCGTAAATGAAGCCTCTAACGGTTTGAGCAATGTCCGGGGCTCTATTGCGATGGCTCGAACCAATATGCCTGACAGCGCGACCTCGCAGTTTTTCATTAACCATAAGGATAATGGATTTTTGAATTATGTTGATGAGAGCAGGCCGGGGTATACGGTATTTGGAAAGACGATAGAAGGTATGGATGTTGTGGATAAGATAGCTGCGGTGAAAACGGGAGTGCGCAATGGGAGAAAGGATGTTCCGGTTGAGCCGGTTGTAATAAAATCCGCAAAGGTTGTTTCGAGATAAGCTTTGATTCAATTTTCTTAGATTTTCAGTTTTTGTTTACTGACAAACTGGTGTGCCAGGCGGGTTGGCTCAGGCAGGCGGTATTTTGTTGTGCAGGAGAGGGTGATTTCTATTGCGTCTTTCAGCAGGCATTTATTACCCACAGAAACGAATACAGGTTTGACATTAGTGCGTGTCCTGAGTACCGCGCCGATTGTTTCGTCGCTCGTTTTAGTATCCTTTAACAGACTATAGTTTCCTTTTTCAAGCGGGGGTTCTTCGAATTGTCCTGTTAGCCTGCTTTTCGCACAGCCGATAGTAGGCTTTTCGAAAAACAGTCCAAGGTGTGCCGCAAGGCCAAGCCTGCGGGGATGAGCGATGCCTTGCCCGTCAATGACGAATACATCGGGTTTACTTCTTAATTTTTTAACAGCGGCTATACATACCGGGGCTTCACGGAAAGACAACAAGCCTGGTATGTAAGGAAAAGTTGCTTTTCGAACAGCACTTGTTGTTTCTATAACTGTGAAATCCGGCAGCTTCAGCACAATCACCACGGCGATGATTTTCTTGCCGTCTTTACTGAAGGCGCAATCCAGACCAGCGATTAGTTTCGGTTTTTCCTTTATGGGGATAAATTGTACTTTGGAGGCAAGTTTCTCCTGCAGATCCCTGGCCTGCGAATAAGACAACTCCCATTTATGTAAGTCCTTTATTTGCATACGTTTTGTGTTTTTTACCTGATTTTCTCAGCGATAATCTGCCCATAGCTAACAAATTGTTAAACGAAACTATTTTACCTCTTTATCGTATTGTGTTACAATCTTTCGTTTGGATTACCGCCGGATTTTAACAGGAGAATACGTAGGGTAATAAGCACATAAAATGGCCAGAAAAGTGGAAAAAGCAATCAGGATAAAGGGTGCGGCCGAGCACAATCTCAAGAATATCGACCTGGATATTCCACGTGATAAGATGGTTGTAGTTACCGGCATAAGCGGCTCAGGCAAAAGCTCACTTGCATTCGATACTATCTACGCCGAGGGGCGAAGAAAATACGTCGAATCACTCAGCGCCTATGCAAGGCAGTTCCTCGAACAAATGCAAAAGCCCGCAGTCTCTGAAATTACCGGCCTGCCGCCCACTATTGCGATTGAGCAGCGTAGCGCCAGCAGCAATCCCCGTTCAACGGTGGCTACGACCACCGAGATTTACGATTATTTCAGATTGCTTTTTGCCCGCGTCGGCCAGCCGCACTGCTGGGTCTGCGGCAAAGAGATTACGAGCCAGCATTCCTCGCAGATAGTAGATTCGATTCTTTCCGAGACCGAGGGCACGAAAATCCAGATTTGCGCTCCACTTGTACGCGGTAAAAAAGGCGAGCATAAGGACATTATCGCCGGCATACAGAGAGAAGGTTTCGTTCGCGTGCGGGTTGATGGGTCTGTTTACGATGTGAAAAATGTCCCCGACCTGAACAAGAACAAAAAGCACGATATCGCGGCGGTTGTTGACAGGCTTATAATTAAAGATTCGATTCGCATCCGGCTGGCTGATTCGGTTGAAACTGCTCTGAAACTGGCCGAAGGAATACTTTTAGTGCTGTTGCAGAGGCCGGATGCGAATAAAAAGAATGGCGGCGATGGCAAGTGGAAAGAGGTCATCTACAGTGAAAAGTTTGCCTGTCCCAAACACCCGCAGGCCAGCCTTGAGGAGCTTTCGCCCCGACTGTTCAGCTTTAACAGTCCATACGGCGCCTGCAAAAGCTGTGACGGCCTGGGGACGATTCTTGAGTTCGACCCCGACCTGATTGTGCCGGATAAAAGTGTATCGCTGGAAAACGGCGCAATAGATGCCTGGCGTAAGGGCGGCAAGAGAATGAATATATTCTACAACAGACTCGTTAAGAGGTTCTGCAGGAATATGGGCATCAGCAAAACGATAGCTTTTCAAAAAATACCCAAAGAATACGTCAGGATTCTGATGCACGGGACGACCTCGGCCGACAGGACAAAATACGGTCTTTCGTTCGAAGGCGTTATCCCGAACCTTACCAGGCGATGGGAAACGACTACAAGCGAATATGTAAAGACCAGATTGCACGGTTACCTTTCAGAACAGCCCTGCCAAAGTTGTCAGGGTGCCCGGCTTCGACCCGAAGCTATTGCCGTAACCGTTGGAGGCAAAAGCATACATGAGTTGACTGCACTTAGTATCGAAAAGGCAAAGGCCTTTTTCAATAAACTCAAATTGGACAAAGAAAAGGCCATGATTGGCGCGGCGGTACTGAAGGAAGTAAAGGCCCGACTTAAATTCATGGCGGACGTCGGACTTGGGTATTTAACTCTGGACAGGATGAGTAAGACCCTTGCCGGCGGGGAGGCGCAGCGAATCCGCCTGGCCACGCAGGTCGGCAGCGGCCTGGTTGGTGTCTGCTATGTGCTCGATGAGCCGACAATAGGACTGCACAAACGTGACAACGACAGGCTGTTGGGAATACTTCAGCGCCTCAGCCGATTGGGCAATACGGTCATAGTGGTCGAGCACGATGAGGATATAATTGCAAGCGCAGACCATATTGTTGATATAGGCCCCGCCGCGGGGAGGCATGGAGGTGAGGTTGTCGCAGAAGGCAGTCTGGATGATATTACCGATTGCGAAAGGTCGCTTACAGGTGATTATCTTGGCGGCAGGAAGAGCATTGCGCTGCCTGCGAAGCGGAGAAAATATAATCTTAGAAAGTGCATAGAGGTAAAAGCGGCGGCGGAGAATAATCTCAAGGAAATCGATGTCAAGTTTCCGCTCGGCGTCTTTACGTGCGTAACCGGTGTTTCCGGTTCGGGCAAGAGCACTCTGGTAAGCCAGATTTTGCTCAGAGCCCTGAAACGCCGGCTCTATCGCTCCCGCGAGAGGCCCGGCAAACACAAAAACGTACTCGGTATTTCTCAAATTGATAAAATTATCGAGATAGACCAGTCGCCGATAGGCAAGACGCCGCGGAGCAACCCGGCCACATACACGGGCGTGTTCGATGTCATAAGAAAACTGTTCAGCATGACGCGGGAAGCGAAGATTCGCGGGTATAAACCCGGCCGGTTCAGCTTCAACGTTAAAGGCGGCCGCTGTGAATACTGCAAAGGACAGGGAACAAAGAAAATTGAAATGCACTTTTTACCCGACGTCTATGTGACATGCCAGAGCTGTAAAGGCACAAGATACAATCCCGAGACGCTGCAGATTACCTATAAAGGCAGGAACATTGCCGATGTTTTGGATCTGAGGATTGAAGATTCGCTCAAATTCTTTGCGAACTTCCCGACGATTGTTCGGATATTGCAAACGCTGGAAGATGTCGGCTTGGGTTACATGCAACTGGGCCAGTCCTCGACGACGCTTTCGGGCGGCGAGGCACAAAGAGTAAAGCTCTCGGCTGAATTAGGCAAGGCCGCTACCGGGCATACTTTATATCTGCTGGACGAGCCGACTACGGGCTTACACTTTGCTGATATTCACAATCTCCTGAACGTGCTGCAAAGATTGTGCGATATGGGCAATACGGTTGTGGTAATAGAGCATAACCTTGATGTTATCAAGATGGCCGATTATATTATAGACCTCGGCCCGGAAGGCGGAGATGCCGGCGGAAGAGTGGTGACTGCAGGAGCACCAGAAGAAATTGTTAAAAATAAAAAGAGTTATACAGCTAAATTCCTGAAGACAAAGCTTGGGAGATAAAGCTAGTGCACGATAGAGAGGTGAAAGGTAAAAAATGTGGGAATTTAACTTAGGTGGTATTGAGGATTTGAAGAAGCTCAGCGAACGGCTTGGTGTGCAGATTGAGGCTGATGAGGATGTTTCGATTTTAGCTGAGCCTGTTAAGGCGGGCGGGCTGGTTATACCGAATTCGTTAGCGGTGCATCCTATGGAGGGCTGTGACGGCGATTCGGAAGGCAGGCCGGGCAGGCTTACATTGCGGCGGTACGAAAGATTTGCCGCCGGCGGCGCGGGCCTTATCTGGGCCGAGGCCACCGCGGTCGTATCGGAGGGCAGGGCCAATCCGAGGCAATTATGGCTGCATGGAAAAAACAAAGAAAGCTTCCGCGCGATGGTTAAAATGATGCGCGAAGTTGCATCAGGACATAATCCTGTTATCGTTTTGCAGTTGACCCATTCGGGACGATACAGTAAGCCGCAGGGCGTTGGACATCCTATGATCCCTCAGCGCGACCCATATCGAGATGCTTTGGCTCCGCAGCAAAAACCCGACCCGAACAGAAAAAGTAAAATACCTGACGATTGGCCTGTTGTTACGGACGAGTACTTAGATGAGCTTCAGTATGCTTACGTGGACGCGGCGAAGATAGCGTATGAAATCGGATTCGATGCGGTCGATGTGAAGTCCTGCCACGGATATTTGATAAATGAGCTTTTTGCCTGCCATAACAGAAAAGGAAAATATGGCGGCTCCTTCGAAAACCGAACAAGGTTCGTTCTCGAAGTTATTGATAAGATTCACAGCGAGCTTGGCGAGGATGCGCCAGTAGTTTCCCGCCTTGGTATTTACGATGCTATTCCATATCCTTACGGCTGGGGCGTCGATAAAGATGATTACAGTAAGCCGGATTTGACAGAGCCGAAAAAGCTGATCGGGCTTATGCGGCAGCGTGGCGTCGGTTTGATTAACATCACGGTGGCGAATCCGTATTATAATCCGCATATAGGCAGGCCTTTTAATGAGGCGATAGTCGGTGGTTATGAAGAGCCGGAACATCCGTTGGCAGGCGTGGCCCGGCTTATTAATGTGACCGGTGAGGTCCAGAAGGAATTTCCCGATATCGCAATGGTCGGCACAGGCTATAGCTGGCTCCGGACGCTTTTTGCCAACGTTGCAGCGGCGAACAAAAGGAACGGCCTTGTCACCTTAGCCGGCGCAGGGAGAATGGGCTTTGCATACCCAGACTTTGCCAAAGATATCATTAAGAATGGCCGGATGTATCCGGAGAAGGTTTGCATAAGCTGTAGTGCGTGCACGCAGATAATGCGGGATGGCGGAACGACCGGCTGTGTCGTGCGGGACAATGAAGTGTATGGGCCGATATTCAGATTCGGCAGGATGAGTGATAAAGATAACCTGCTCGAACTTGCATCAGCTTGCCGGAAGTGCCAGGAGCCTACGTGCCAGCTGGCGTGCCCGGCCGGTATCGAGATACCGAAATTCATCGAATTGTTCCTGGATGGTGAGGAAAAAGAAGCCTACGAAGTCATAAGACAGGCAAACATATTCCCCGAAGTTTGTGCATGGCTGTGTCCGGTTGAGCAGCAATGTCAGGGCGGTTGTTTGCAGGGTTTTATCGGTGACGGGCCTCTGCCCATAGCAGATATACAAAGATACCTTGCCGAACAGGCCAATAAGAACGGCTGGTCGAAACTTAGAGTACCCCAGAAAACGACTGGAAAGAGTATCGCTATAATCGGCGCAGGCCCGGCGGGTCTGGCATGCGCGGCAAGACTGCTTGAAGAAGGTCACTCCATAAAAATATACGATAAGAGCAGCGAGTTCGGTGGGATGATAGAATCGGTAATTCCCGATGACAGGCAGGGCAGCGCCCTGAAGAGCGAAGTTGCAGCCATATTCGCCGACGTGCCTAAGGACAGGATGCGTCTGCGCTTCGGCAGAGAGCTGGGAGATGGTTTCAATCTCGATACGATTATAGAAAAAGGATTCGATGCGGTCTTTATCGGCATGGGCCTGGCGAAACCTCTCAGCATTGGCGATAGTACGATTGACGGAGTATGGAATTCGATGGATTTTCTTTCGGCGGCCAAGGCGCCGGGCAAGTTAAAACTCTCAGGCAAGCGCGTTGCGGCGATAGGCGGGGGTAATACGGCAATGGATGCAGCGGTTACAGCCGGTCGGCTCGGAGCCAGAGACGTTTATGTTATATATCGGCGATCTTTCAAGGAGATGCCCGCCTGGAGCGCCGAGCGTGACAGGGCGATGAAAGAGGGTATTCATTTTATTATATTGACCCAGCCGCTCGGATTTAACTCCGCCGCTGGTAAATTAAAATCTATTAAGGTTTGTCCGACTAAGCTGGGCGAGCCGGATTCATCGGGAAGGCGCAGGCCCGAGCCGGTGGAATCGAGTGCTTATGAGCTCGAGATGGATATTGTGGTGGAGGCGATAGGCCAGAAATCGCCGGAAGAAATCGAAATAATTCTCCCGGGCGTGGAGCTGGAAGACGGCCTTATTCAGACAATGGAAGGTTCACTGTCAACATCCAGGCCGGGAATTTTTGCAGGTGGTGACATTGTAAGGGGGGCATCTACCGTTGTTGCGGCTGTTGCAGATGGAATGAAGGCCGCCGGAGAGATAGATGAGTTTCTGAAACAGTAAATTTTTAGAGTGCGAAGAAAGGACATTGAAAATGGCCGAACGACCCGTAGCAATCGTTACAGGAGCAAGTCGCGGAATTGGAAAAGGTATTGCGAAAGAGCTTGCATCATTGGGCTATAACCTTGTAGTCAATTATTTTGATTTTACGAGTGAGGGCAAGCCGGATGAATCCCGCGCCGAACAAACGCAGGAGGAAATAAAAGAGCTTGGTGTGGAATGCGAAATTTTACGTGGTGACGTCAGCAGTGCCGACGACAGGAACAGTCTGGTCGCTCTGGCCAAAAGTAAATTTGGCAGGTGTGATATGCTGGTGAATAATGCCGGCGTTGCCCCTTCGAAAAGAATGGATATCCTTGAGGTGACCGAAGAAAGCTACGACAGAGTAATGAGAATTAATCTCAAAGGGCCTTACTTTTTGACTCAGCAGGTGGCCAACTGGATGATTGAGCAGAAGAAAGAGCATCCTGACAGGGCGTTTCGAATTGTCAGCACCGGTTCCATCTCTGCGTACACAAGCTCGCCGGCACGGGGCGAGTATTGTGTAAGCAAAGCGGGCATTTCGATGATGACAAAACTATATGCGGACAGGTTGGCCGAATATGGTATCGGAGTTTTTGAGGTCAGTCCCGGAATAATAGAAACAGACATGACCAGTGTGGTAAAGGATAAATACGACAAGCTTATTGCCGAAGGCCTGACACCGATTAAACGCTGGGGCCGGCCTGAAGATATCGGAAAAGCGGTCGGAGCCATCGCCGAAGGCAGACTTGATTTCTCGACCGGCCAGGTTATAAATGTCGATGGAGGCTTTCATTTCAGAAGACTGTAAGCAGACATGAAGATAAAATTGGGAAGTAAAAGTATGGAAGCCGCAGAATATCGTGAGAGAACCATTCAGATGATTAATAGATATTTAAACCATGAAGGTACAGCGAGAGAAGCATCTGATTGGGCATTAAAAATAATAACATCAAAAGATTTTGAGCAACTACCTCCAGATATTACAGAAGCAGTGCAGTGTCTTTGCGACCTTCATGATATTGATATCCCTGATGCTTCGTGGGTACCTGAGCGGAATAAGTTTATTGAACTTAAAACAGGATTGGAGAATAATCGCTGATATGTAAAGGCGAAATATATTTTAAGTATAGAAACGTCGTTTTCCAATGTCGCAAGTAAAGAGAGAAAAATGGATATTAAAGATATAATTACGACACTTTTAAGAGACGGTTTTATTCTCGTCTTTAACCAGAACAAGCTCGATATTATCAAGACGGCCCAGGCTCTAATAAAAGCGGGCGTCAATAATATGGAAGTGACCTGCCGGATAAATAAACCTCTGGAGAAGCTGGAGCGTTTACGTAAAGGTCTGCCTGATTTTGCGTCAGGTTCGGCCAGCCTGATTGATTGGCCCGCAATGCTCGATGTCTATAATAAAGCGAATCCCCAGGACCCACTGCCCTCGGTGCACGAGGTTGTGAATGCCGGTGCGTGCTATCTTGTTTCGGCGGTTAATTTCAGTGACGCCAGCTTCAAGAAATACGCCGGCAAGATTCCCATCATTCCCGGTTGCGGCAGTGCCACCGAGGTTGTAAGCCAGTTTTCCAAAGGGGCAAATCTTTGCAAGATATTTCCCGCCAAACAGCTTGGCGGACCCGGCTTCGTTAAAGCCATCGATCCTGCTATTCATAAGACTATAAGCTTGGTGCCCACTGGTGGAACAAATCCGACTAATATCCCTGATTATATTGATGCGGGAGTTCTTGTGCTTGGCGGCTCGTTCAGCATGATTGAAAAGCCAACAATGATAAAAATCATCAGCGGGCAGGACTATAACCTTTTAGCTGAAGAGCTGACAAAGATTAAACAGTTAATAGACAAATTGCGTGCGGAAAAATATCCCGATATTGATTTTACCACGGCGTCACTCGAAGAAATAAGCAAGGCTACCAGCAGGAATTTTAACATTAATTAAATTTACATGTGTGTTTGGTCTTCCTGATGTTTGATAAAAGCCTCATCGAATTGAATGCTTTGGATAGTAAATTAAGAAGCTGGAGAAGTGATTATGGAAACAAGACAAATAGCAAATCAGTCTGTAACTTTACATCGTTATAATACGATAATCATTGGCGCAGGGGCCGCGGGAATGAACTGCGCGGTGCATCTGTGCGAATTTATGGCCCAAAAGGGCGTTACCAATCCCAAGGCACGAGTAGCTGTAGTGACCGCTGGATTAGGGCTGGGCGCTTCGCGGATGAGCGGCTCCGACAAGCAGACCTATTATAAGATAGGAACAAGTCCAGATGTCGCCGACAGCGCCGAAGAATTTGCAAAAAGCCTTACGGCGGCCGGTTGCTGTCATGGCGATTCTGCGCTTATCGAAGCAATCGGCTCGCTTCGTGAATTCTACCATTTGGTTCAGGCGGGAGTTCCCTTTCCGACGGATTCTTCGGGAACATTCATAGGCTACAAGACCGACCATGACCCTTATGAACGTGCCACATCCGCCGGGCCTAAAACAAGCAGGTTTATGAGCGAGTGTTTGCAGAAACAGCTTGAACGATATGATGTTGAGATTTTCGACAGGCAGGAGGCCGTACATTTGCTAACTATTGGCTCAGGTGATTCGAAAAGAATCATAGGAATTGTTACTGTCGATAAGAAAAATGTCAACGAGCCAAATTATGCTATGAACGTTTTTCTGGGTGCGAATATAGTCCTCGCGGCGGGAGGGCCTGGCGAGCTTTTCAAAACCACCGTCTATCCGAAAGGCCAGCTTGGGATGCACGGCATCGCGTTCAAGGCGGGGCTAATTGGTGCGAACCTGACCGAGTCGCAATTTGGTCTGGCAAGTATCGAATTTCGCTGGAACGTTTCAGGCACTTATATGCAGGCGCTTCCACGAATTTTCAGCACCGATGCAAATGGTAATAACGAGAAAGAATTTCTGACGAATTTTTTCCCGACGATGAGCAAAATGGCGACAGATATTTTTCTCAAAGGCTACCAGTGGCCCTTTGACCCGCAAAAGATTGAGAACCTGCAATCATCATTGATTGATGTTCTCGTATTCAACGAGACACAAAAAGGCCGTCGTGTCTATATGGACTTTCTGAAAAATCCAATAGGCAGTGACTCTATGGATAAGTTCAGCATCGATGACCTCGAGCCTGAAGCCAAAGAGTATCTGCAAAAGGCAGGCGCTCTGCAGAAAACGCCTATCGAACGGTTGGCGCATATGAATACTCCCGCTATTGAGATATACAAGGAAAACGGAATCGACCTGTATTCCGAGCCTCTTGAGATTGCAGTTTGTGCCCAGCATAATAATGGAGGCTTTGCCATAAACAAGTGGTGGGAATCTAATATACCTCGAACTTTTATAATAGGCGAAATGGCCGGCTCGCATGGCGTAAAACGTCCGGGCGGTTCGGCCCTCAACGCGGGTCAGACAGGCGGATTGAGGGCGGCCGAATATATCGTAAATGTCTATGGCTGTGAGCTGCCTGATTATTCGGACAAGCAGGACGAGATTAATAACCAGTTGAGTGACATAATTGCTGATATAGGAAAATGTCAGGACTCTTCGGGCCTGGAACCGGAAAAAGTTCTTGAAGAAGTCCGAAGCCGAATGACCGCATCAGGGGGACATGTCAGGGAGCTGAATGATGCCAAAAAGGCACTAAGTGAAGCGGTTGAGCTCTATAAAAGCATAAGAGAAAATGGCTTTAATGCAAAAGATACCAGAGCTTTAATTACCGCGATACAAACCCGGCACCTTTCCCTGACAAGTGTTGCATTTCTTAAAGCCGTCGTTGAATTGCTCGAACAAGGCAGTGGCTCGCGCGGTTCGCATCTTGTCCTTAGTCAGGATGGTATTGAAATTCATCCCGATGTTATCGATAAAGCAACAGATAAGCCTTTGAAGTTCAAGCCTGAGAACCAGTCGTTGAGAAATTCCATCCTGCATATTGAGTACGATGAAAGCTCGCCCGATTTATTCAAAAGCGGTACGGCTGATTTAAGACCTGCACCGACTGAAAGAAAGGCATTCGAGCCGGCATGGATGGATTATCGGGAAGGAAAAATCTATACCGGCTAATGCGAATCGAAAAGGAGACTCTCCAATGGCAGTAATTGATTTGAAACCGAAATCAGAATGCAAATATGATATTCTTTCGCTGGGTGAGATAATGATTCGGCTGGACCCGGGCGAAGAGCGAATTCATACGACCCGGCATTTTCGCGCCTGGGAGGGCGGCGGAGAATATAATGTCGCAAGGGGACTGAAGCGCTGTTTCGATCAAAGGGCCGCAGTTGTCACCGCCCTTGTGGATAATCCCGTTGGGCGATTACTCGAGGATTTGATTTATCAGGGCGGCGTAAGTATGGAGTATGTAAAATGGGTCTCCTATGACGGCATCGGAAGAAAAGTGAGGATTGGCTTGAATTTTACAGAACGCGGCTATGGCGTACGTGCCGCTGTCGGCTGTTCGGACAGGGCGAACAGCGCCGCCTCGCAACTAAAAAAAGGTGACATTAACTGGGACGGCATATTCGGCAAAGATGGCGTGCGATGGTTCCACACGGGAGGCATTTTCGCAGGGTTGTCCGAAACCACACCTGATGTTATAATCGAAGCAGTTACGGCCGCTAAAAAGTACGGAACAATAGTCTCTTACGATTTGAACTTCCGTAACTCGTTATGGAAAGATATAGGCGGCCAGAAAAAAGCAATGGAAGTCAATCGTGCAATCGCGCCACACGTTGATGTAATGCTGGGCAACGAAGAAGATTTTACAGCCGCTCTGGGTTTTGAAGTAAAAGGCACAGGAGAGAGTTTTTCCAAACTCGACCCGACCAATTTCAAAAAAATGATTGAGCAGGTCATTAAAGAGTTTCCGAATTTCAAAGTCGTAGCGACTACGCTTCGAAATGCCAAAACCGCCTCGGTCAATGACTGGGGCGCTGTCATTTACGCAGACGGCAAATTTCACGATGCCACGCTCAGGACCGACCTTGAAATTTATGACCGCGTCGGAGGTGGTGACAGTTTTGCATCGGGCCTGATATATGCGCTTATGGAAGGAAAAACTCCCGCAGAGGCGGTGAACTATGGAGCCGCTCATGGCGCTCTGGCGATGACTACACCGGGCGATACAACTACTGCTAACCTGCGAGAGGTGGAAAAAGTCGTCGGTGGCGGCGGAGCAAGAGTTGACAGGTAATTAAAGCGAGATATTTGAGGAAAGGGATTTATGGTTGTCGGGACAGTCAAATGGATTGGCGGAATTCATGGTACTCTGGAGCTTATAGACCAGAGACAATTGCCGGTTGAGTTTGTCAAGCTGCAATGCCCGGATACCAAAACTCTTTTCGATGCGATAAAAACCCTTGCCGTCCGGGGTGCGCCTGCTATCGGTGTGGCCGCCGGTTATGGGTTGGTTTTGGCTTTGCAGAAGCTGGATGTAAATGACAGCCTTGAAAAGAGCCTTGCCATCTTACGTAAAGCGAGTGAATACTTGGCATCGTCACGCCCGACGGCGGTTAATTTGTTCTGGGCTTTGGAACGGGTTTGCAAAAAAGCCGAGGAATTTGCCGCCTCGCAGCCCCAAGCAACAGTTAGAGATTTCTGCGAAGCGGTTTTGGCTGAGGCGAATGCTATTTATCAGGAAGACGTCGATATGTGCCTGCGAATCGGTCAAAACGGCGAGAAGTTTATAAAGGACGGCTTTGGAGTTTTGACGCATTGCAACGCCGGCGCGCTTGCGACGGCGGGGCAGGGGACGGCGCTGTCGGTGATATTTGAGGCGCATAAAAATGGAAAGAAGTTCAGTGTCTATGCCGATGAGACAAGGCCATTGCTGCAGGGCGCTCGATTGACGGCATGGGAATTGAAGCAGGCCGGGGTTAATGTCACTGTAATCTGCGATAATATGGCGGGCTGGCTTATGAAGCAGGGCAAAGTCAACGCCGTTATTACCGGCGCCGACCGAATCGCGGCCAACGGCGACGCCGCCAATAAGATTGGCACTTACAGCCTGAGTATTCTGGCCAAGGAGCATGGCATACCGTTTTATATCGCTGCGCCGTCAAGTACATTCGATGTGAGCATCACAAGCGGAGATGATATTCCCATCGAGCAAAGAAAGGCCGATGAGGTGACATGCTGGGGTGATAGAGTAATTGCCCCCGAGGGTGTCGATGTTTATAATCCGGCTTTTGATGTTACCCAGGCGCGGGACATTGCCGCTATTATTACCGAAAGAGGGATAATTGAAAATCCCGACGCCGGTAAAGTCGCCGAACATTTCAGCTCATCTTAGAAGCCGATGTATGGGTTCGGACAATAAAACGGGTAAAGGTTGTTTTTTGGCCGGGTTTAGTCAACTGCGACGACTTCTTTGACCTCAGGGACCTTTTCTTTCAGAATCCTCTCGATTCCCATTTTCATCGTCATTGTCGCCCCGGGGCAGCCCTGGCAGGCGCCCTGCAGGCGGACTTTGACGGTGTTATCTGCGTCTATACCGACCAACTCGACGTCGCCGCCGTGGTCCTGTAATCCGCCCCGAATAAGCTCGATTGTATCTTTAACCTTTTCTTCCAAGGTTTTCTCGGTGTTAGCCTGGCTACAACCGCATTGTTCACACATAATAAATCTCCAAAAATTTTAATCGTGTGTATTATATCGGCAAAATCGATGGTTGGCCAGCTATTTTTTATAAAACAGGAAGTACAAATCGATATTACCATTTTATAGTTTGTTAAAAGCGGTATTTTATCGGGGCTGACCTCATGCTACTTTGATATCCTTACACAGATAAACGTCCTGAATGGCGTGAAACAGCTCGATGCCTTTTTTCATCGGCTTCTGGAAGGCCTTTCTGCCTGTTATCAGGCCTATTCCGCCGGCCCTTTTGTTAATCACGGCGGTTTTTATGACCTGGGCCAGGTCGTCCTTGCCGGAAGCGCCTCCTGAGTTAATCAATCCGATTCTGCCCATATAGTTGTTCACCACCTGGTATCTTGTTAAATCGATTGGGTGTTCGGAGTTTAGCTGCGTGTACATTTTCTCGTCGAACTTCCCGAAACTTCCCTGCTTGTTCAGCGCTTTGTATCCGCCGTTGTTTTCGGGCTGCTTTTGTTTTATTATGTCGGCCTGTATGGTTGCGCCGAGGTGGTTCGCCTGGCCGGTCAGGTCGGAGCTTAGGTGATAATCCGCCTCCTCGGTTTTGAATGCCTTGTTGCGCAGATAGCACCACAGAATCGTGACCATCCCAAGCTCATGCGCCCGATGAAATACCTCGCTGATTTCTTTAATCTGTCTGCTGCTCTCAGACGAGCCGAAATATACGGTTGCGCCGACCGCAACTGCACCCATATCGAAGGCCTGCTTTACGTTGGCAAACAATATCTGGTCGAACGTGTTCGGATAGCTGAGTAATTCGTTGTGATTGAGCTTGACTATAAAAGGTATTTTGTGTGAGTATTTTCTTGAAACACTCCCAAGAACACCCAAAGTTGAAGCTACAGCGTTACAACCCGCCTCGAGGGCCAGCTTAACGATATTTTCGCTGTCGAAATACAGGGGATTTGGCGCAAAGGATGCCCCGGCGGAATGCTCGATGCCCTGGTCCACAGGCAATATCGAAAGATAACCAGTGCCGGCCAGTCTGCCTGTGTTGAACAAAAGCTGCATATTTCTGAGCACCGGGTTCGGCCTGTCGGAAGGTGCGAATATCCTTTCGACCCAGTCGGGGCCGGGGATGTGAAGCTGGTTCTTTTTGACTTTGGGCGTTTTAAATCCGAGCAGATAGTCGCTGTCTTTGCCCAGTAACTCCGTTATTTTTCCTATATCCATTTTAACTCCCTTCCAAAATTAATTTTTATCCTTTTTTCCTGCGACAAGTCTAATCGGGCTATTGCCATCCTGTCAAGTTATACTGATAAATTAGTTTTGTGTTTGAATTATGTTTGTTTTTCCGGCGTCGGAAGGACGGGATTTTACCCATTTTAACTTTGGGTTTGTTTTGCATAATTTGCTGAAAATTTCGTACGTATTCTTTCGTAGGTTCTTTAGGGTGGAAAATTCCAAAATTTTCAGCACAAATCCGAAATCCTAATATCGAAATCCGAAACAAATTCAAAATACAAATGTTCAAATGCTCGAAACATTACCTAACTTAACAAACGATGATTTTTGGTGTGTATCTGCTGATACGAAATCCCCGACAAAGACATTCGAGGACAAGCTTTGCGGTTCTCCGCTACCTGTTAGCCTTCTGGCCCCCTAAGGGACAGGCAACAGTAGGTATTATACCATATTTTGGTGGAAAAACAAGGAATAACGGCGAAAAATGCACTTTTTTAAGTTAACATTATGTTAGTATGGGGGAAATAGGAAGAAAGCAACATTATCGGACGTTCTCGCCGGTAGGAGGAGGGGGGCTTTTAATTGATTAATGATTATTGATGATTGATTATTGTGGAAGTAGAAGAAAAAGAGAAAAGGAGGGAGGGCGAAAGAGAGAAGTAGATAGTAGAAAGTTGAGAGTTGAAGCCCCGGTGAGATAAGCTGCGCTATTACACAGGGCAAGCTCACGGGGTAAAAGAGAAAAAGGTAGGATGGTGAGACGGTACGATGGACGAGGGATAAATTTCGTGATTTTGTGGTCATTTGAAATTTCCCCCCCTGACTTGTTGATATGATAGATGCTTTTATAATTGTTTTTTACTTATAATATCTTCGGCCGGTTCAATAGCAAGTAAATTGTTTGCCTTTGTGCGAAATTGTTCTTGAGACGGCCAAGGAATAGCGGCGAAAAATGAACTTTTTAAAATTAACATTTTGTTAGTTTGGGGGATATGGGAAAGAAGCAATATTATAGGACGT
>JASFVS010000227.1:0-5243 GCA_050049715.1 Phycisphaerales bacterium | reverse complement strand
GGCGTCTAAGACATCGACCGTGGCCGGCGACGGGACGACGACTGCAACTATCCTGGCCGAGAGTATTTTCGACGAGGGGCTTAAAAACATTACGGCCGGGGCCAATCCGATGCAGGTTAAACGCGGGGTCGATGCGGCCGTGGCGGCAATTGTAGATGAACTGCAGAAGATGAGCACGCCAGTCGATTCGAGCAAACAAATAGAACAGGTGGCGACCTGCTCGGCGAATCAGGATACGGAAATCGGAAAGAAGCTGGCCGAGGCGATGAACAAGGTCGGTAAGGACGGCGTTATCACAGTCGAAGAGGGGCAGTCGCTGGAAACGATCGTTGATCTGGTCGAGGGAATGCAGTTCGATAAAGGGTATCTCAGTCCGCATTTTATCAACAATATGGAAAATATGACCGTCGTTTTGGAAAAGCCTTATGTTCTGATACATGAAAAGAAAATAAGCTCGGTCAAGTCGCTTGTTCCGCTGCTCGAAAAAGTCGCCAAGCAGGGCAAGCCGCTGCTGCTTATCGCCGAAGATATCGAGGGCGAGGCACTGGCCACACTGGTGGTTAACAAGCTTCGCGGGATTCTTCAGGTCGCTGCGGTTAAGGCCCCGGGGTTCGGTGACAGGCGAAAGGCGCTGCTTAGTGACATCGCAACGCTGACTGGCGGAGAGGCCATCTTCGAGGATCTGGGAATGCAGTTAGAGAGTATCGAGCTGCGACAGCTCGGAAGGGCAAAACGCATTACCATCGACAAGGACACCACTACCATTATCGAAGGCGGCGGCAGTACCGAAGCCATCAAAGGCAGAATAGAACAAATCAAGAACGAGATAGACACAACAACCAGTGATT
This sequence comes from Phycisphaerales bacterium, assembly GCA_050049715.1. Taxonomy (GTDB): domain Bacteria; phylum Planctomycetota; class Phycisphaerae; order Sedimentisphaerales; family Anaerobacaceae; genus NIOZ-UU13. The sequence goes on along the minus strand of JASFVS010000227.1, from coordinate 4,395 downwards.
ATGACAGGGAAAAACTGCAGGAGAGACTTGCGAAACTGGCAGGCGGCGTGGCGCAGATTAATGTCGGGGCCGCGACCGAAGCGGAGATGAAGGAAAAGAAGGCGCGCGTGGAGGATGCGCTGCACGCCTGCAGGGCGGCGGTGGAAGAAGGTATTCTGCCCGGAGGCGGCGTAGCGATGCTCAGGGCTCTTCCGGCACTGGATAAAGTAAAAGCGTCCGGAGACGCGAAAGTCGGCGTCGATATAGTTCGAAGAGCCGTGGTCGCACCAATTAAACAAATCGCCGGGAACGCAGGGCTGGACGGCTCAATCGTGGCGCAGAAGGTCATGGAAAGCAAAGACAAGAATTTCGGTTATGATGCGTTACGTAAAGAATACGGCAATATGGTCAAATTCGGAGTAATCGTGCCGACAAAGGTCGAAAGAGCGGCTTTGCAGAACGGCGCTTCGATTGCCTCGCTGCTTTTGACAACCGATGCGGTAGTGAGTGAAATTCCTGAAAAGAAGGAAGCTCCTCCGATGCCACCCGGTGGTGGTGGAATGTATTAATTCGACAATCGCGCCCCGTGGCTCGCAACTCGCCGGAGATGCGGGGCACGGGGCGTGGGATAGCGAGAAACAGATATGAGCTTTCGCTTTTACACAAATATGATTTCTCAGGCGTCCAGAAATTTCGCGGCAGGACTTTTTATCACGGGATTATTGCTTATCGGTTTCGGATTTCTGGTTTACGTCCTGCGGGATTTGTTCGCGGTACTTGCCTCTATCGTATTCTTTGTCTGCGGTGTGGGGTGCGGCATTACCGCCATTAAAATCTTTCTGGCACAGAGAGAACTGGACAAAATGAGCTCCGATGAGGGAATGACGGGTTATAGAAGAAACGTTCGAATTCATACAGAAGAATATTACGATGATTGACAGGCCGCCGTTTCGTATGACCCTGAATATTCCTGGGCCAGAAATTAAAAGGCACCGCCCTTTAACTACCACCTACTGCTTTTTCTGCTCTTAACTGAAGGATGGCGACAGATAAAAGCGGCGGCAACAACAGCTAAAACAAAAAAGAAGATTCCGAGTTTCAACCGCCTAAAAATGATTTCGCCGCCCGATATTTTCAGGAACGACTGCGTTTTCAGCGAATCTTCAGCGTGGCCAGGGCCAGGGCGGCAAAGGCGGCGGCCAAAAGCCAGAAGCGCACCACGACCTGTGGCTCACTCCAGCCAATCAGATGAAAATGGTGGTGTATGGGGGCACATCTGAAAAGTCGTTTGCCGCCTGTGTATTTAAAATAGCCGACCTGCAGGACTACGCTGAGCAGCTCGATAACGAACACGCCGCCGAGAATTAAAAGCAGGATTTCGTTTCTTGATACCAGTGCGCCGTAGCCCATCGCAGCGCCAAGCGGAAGCGAGCCTACGTCTCCCATAAAAGTCTGGGCGGGATGACAATTAAACCACAAGAAGCCGAGCACCGCTCCGAGTATTGCAGAATAAAATATACTCAGCTCGCCGGCCTGTGGTATGGCGGGTAATAAAAGATAGCTGGCCCAGGTGACAGGGGTAGTTCGCGACATTGTTTCAGAAGCAACATAGCACAACAACGCAAGCACCAGAGAAATCATTCCCACGCAGCCGGCCGCCAAGCCATCCATTCCGTCTGCCAGATTAACTGCGTTGCTGGTGGCCGAAAGATAAAAAATCGCTATCAATATGAACATCCAATTTGCCAACGGCAGGCCGTGCTTATAAAACGGCAGCCAGAATAATTTGGCATCGTCTATATGGACGAAGTCGGCGTATAAAAACGAAGCTATAAGAACCGCCCCGCCGATTTGAAAGATGAGCTTTTCCCAGGGGCGCAGGCCGTTTCTCGTCCTGTGGTGAGAATCGATTGTGAGTTTCAGCCAATCGTCAACGCCGCCTAAGGCGCCGAACCATATTACCAGCACAATCGCTTTTTGAACAAAGGGGTTGTACAGCTTTGCCCATAACAGGGTGGTCAAAACGGTTGAGAGGATTATAATCAGGCCGCCCATAGTGGGAGTGTTGGCTTTGTCTTTGGTCAGTTTGTTGAGGGTGGCGTGGTGAAATTCGGGGCGGTCGCCGATTTTTTTTCGCATGAGCCAGCGGATAACCTTAGGGCCTATTAAAAGGGCAATAAGCAGGCTGGTCAGCGTTGCCGATACCGAGCGAAAGACCACGTTCTGGTAGGCGTAGAAGCCAAGCTGATGAGTGAAAACATCCCGAAAATACCATAGTAAATGGTATATCATTGTTCGATTCCGATTCTCTATTTATTCACAACAACCCTGCTGCGAAGCATGAATTCGTAACTCTTCACTTTTCCCAAACAGTTCTTTCTGCTTCTCAACAACAATTTCCAGTCCCGTGGTGCGTGAACCTTTGACTAATATTATATCGTAATCTTTTATGAATTCGTGCAGTTTATTGCAGACCGAAAGGGCATCTTTGAAACATTTTGCCTGTATATTCCCTTTTTTGCGGACATCTGAATTAAATTTATCGGCTGCTTTTGCAGCTTCTGCGGTAATTTCCGCAAACCTACCAACCGCCAACAACAGACTTACACCGCCCTGTGATACAGCAGCGCCAAGCTCGGTATGCAGGTTATCACTGCGCTGTCCGAGCTCGGCCATATCGCCACAAATAAATACTAATCTGCGTTCGGCAGTGGGGTCAAGGCCAGCTAATATATCCAAGGCATTTTTCATCGAGGCAGGATTGGCATTGTAACAATCGTTCAGTACCGTTATCGTGCCGATTTGTAATAATTCAGCCCGCATTGACACAGGCGGAATAGTCTCCACCGCCTCCGCGAAATCCTCGATAGTTAAACCGAGCCGGCTGCAAACAGTCCAGGCCGCCAGTGCATTTTCTACATTGCCCGGGCCGGGCAAAGGCAGGTAAATCGCCCTTCCGTCAATAGTGAACCGACTGTGCGAGCCTTCAGGAATTATGCTCTTTACTCGATAGTCAGAATCGCCCGACTTACCAAATGTTTCAAATTCCAGCCCTCCGGCGCGACAGGCAGTGACCAATCCATCGAAGTCACCATTAATTATCAGAATGCCGCCGGGCTTTAACCCCTCTGATATAGACAGCTTCTCCTGTGTAATGGTCTGCAGGTCGCCGAAACCTTCCAGGTGCGCCGGATGAATATTAGTCACCACTGCAATGTCCGGCTCTGCGATACGAGTAAGATAAGCTATCTCGCCGGGATGATTACTGCCGAGCTCGGCGATAACAATCTCGCAGTCAGGTTCCGCGCCAAGCAAAGTCAGAGGTAAGCCTATATTGTTATTGAAACTTTTAGGCGATGAATGCGTGTTGAAATGCCTACTCAAAACATGATGCGCTATCTGCTTCGTAGTTGTCTTGCCCGCCGAGCCTGTAATTGCAATAACTTTATAACCTGCACGATTACGATACTCTCTGGCAAATTCGCCGAGGGCTTTTACGGTATCGGCAACTTTGAGTATGGGCTTATCATGAGAAATGTCCCGGCTGACAACGGCACAAACAGCACCTTTCGTAAAGGCGTCATCTATATAATCATGGCCGTCGAATTTCTCGCCGGCAATCGCAAAGAAACAATCGCCGGGCTTGGTCGTTCGTGAGTCGATGCTTACGCCGGTGAAATAGAGCTCGTGTTCCGTATCACAACGGACGTGTGCGCTGATAATGTCCGCCAACTCTTTTACCGAAAATTCTTTCATACTTTTATCTTCAAAAACTCCCGGGCTATTGCCCTGTCATCGAAGTCAAATCTTTGTGTTCCTATTATTTGATACGTTTCGTGGCCTTTGCCGGCTATAAGTATAATATCACCCTTGCCAGCGCTTTCTATCGCCAGCTCAATGGCCTTTTTTCTATTCGATTCAATCAGAACGATTTGTGAATCGGGCTCATCGAAACCGGCGACAATGTCATTTATAATATCGTCAGGATTTTCGGTGCGCGGGTTATCGCTGGTGACAATTACCATATCGGCCAATCGACCGGCAACCTTTGCCATACGCGGGCGTTTGGTTTTGTCTCTGTCACCACCGCAACCGAAAACGACTCTCAGCTTACCCTTACATAATGGTTTCAATGTCGAAAGAACTTTTTCCAAGGCATCGTCAGTGTGCGCATAATCGACGATTACAGAAAATTCAGCCGCCGAATCGATTTTTTCCAACCGGCCCGGAATTGTCCGCTGGGCAGACAATCCTTCCGCTATTGTTTCAAGGTCAATGCCAGCCGCAAGACACAATCCGGCAGCGGCTAAAGAGTTACTCACGTTATACCGGCCAAGCAGAGAGATTTCAGTAGTAACTGACTGATTGACATGTTCGAGTGTGAAAGTCGTTCCATTTATATCCATCGATTCTATA
>JASFVS010000226.1:0-5270 GCA_050049715.1 Phycisphaerales bacterium | reverse complement strand
TACGATTGAGCCATCAGGTTCGATTTGAAAATTACCGTATGCAAAGTCATTGTCGAGACTATCACCCAACGGCGAACGCAATAATGTAATCCGTTGAGTCGGCGTAACATCTTCCGGAACATAATAGTATTGATAGTCTGTATATGGACGCTCCTGTTCCGTCTGCACGAACTCGTCAAGCTTGTGAGTGACATCCTGTCTGATTTGCTCGGCAACTTCCGCAAACTCGCCGATACGCGAACCTTCCATGCCTTGTGCACGTATCTCTATGGAACGGTATCCCATCCATACCAGCCCGAACAAGGCCGAAAGAATTATCAGCGATAAAATAATAAGACGTTTATACATCTTCAAAACCCAATTAATTTTCATATTTATAGCCGGCTCCGCGAATGGTTTTGATAATCTTCGGGTCGGTCGAATCACGTTCTATTTTACTTCGGAGTTTGGCTATGTGCATATCAGTAGTCCTGGTCCACAGATCGGTCATAGTATCGTTCCAAACCTCTTTATAAAGCTCTTCTCTGCTTACGACCCGGTTCGGATTCGCAGCGAAATACCGTATTATTCCTGCTTCGCGTCTTGTAATGTTTACTTCCTTATCCTTAGACTTTATTTTCAACGCTGAAATGTCGACATCCCAATCAGCAAATTTAAAATTCTGTCCGACCGCTCTGGCCGGGTCCGTACGGCGCAGTATGGCGTTTATCCGGGCCAACAGCTCTTCGAGCGAAAAAGGCTTGGTGATATAGTCATCTGCGCCAAGATCCAATCCCGATATTTTTTCTTTTTCCTGTCCCTTGGCGGTAAGCATAATAATCGGAGTTTGCAGGCCGTCCTTGCGCCATTTGGAACAGAGCTGTTCACCGCTTATTTTCGGCAGCATTAAATCGAGTAAAATTAAATCGAACTCTTTATCAGCTATAACACGTTCAGCTTCAAGTCCGTCCACGGCCTCGGTAACCATATAGTTGTGGAACTCCAGAAAATCCGTCAGCGCCGTGCGGATATTCTGCTCATCTTCAACCACCAGTATGGATATTTTTCGTTCCATAAGCACACTTGTCCCTGTCTATATTATAGGCGAAATCGGCGATGACGTTTTGTAAATGTTCTGTAAAAAAGCACACTTGATATTTTACATCCATTTTACTGAGTTCTCAACCGTTTCTATCGTATTATAAATATAGCACAAGAACATTCTTCGAAACCTCTTTGAAAGGAGAAAAACAATGAAAAACCAAACAAAAACTTTCACACTCACAATTGCGGTAATAGCCCTTTGGGTTTCAACTACCTTTGCCGACGTGCCGACAACTACCGGCGCTATCTCAAAGGTCACCGTGTATCGCGGGCAGGCCCTTGTAACCCGCACAATTGACATTGACCTGCCTGCAGGAGCTTCAGAGTTAATTGTAAAGGACCTGCCAGCAAGGATTGTTTCCGAAAGTATCTATGCTCAGACTTCGGATAATGTGAAAGTGCTAAGCGTAAGATATCGCGAATATGCAGTCAGGCAGGACACGCGAGAAGAAGTAAAACAGCTCGATGCTCAGATTGAAGATGTGGAGTACAAAATAAAATGTGCCGACAGAGACCTTAAACATTTCGAGCATTACGGAAAAATGTTCGACGAGCTTAAAAGTTTCACTGTTACCGCAGAGCACGCCGATCTTAACAGAGGGTTGTTGACTTATGAGCCTATCGAAAAACTTGCCGAACTTATTGAGCGTAAAGCTTTGGAGTATCATAAACGAATCACGGAACTTCAGGATAAGCTCGCTGAACTGGCAAAAGAAAAAGAACTACTCCAGCGTAAACGCAATCAACTACAGGCAGGCTACTCACGCACTGAACGTCAGGCCGTTTTATTCCTTAATAACGATTCCGGCAGAAAAGCTTCTATAGAGCTAAGCTACCTCGTAAACGGCGCCAACTGGCAGCAGCAGTATAACCTCCGGGCCAACCCGCAAAAGTCGAACGTACTTATCGAGTATAACGCAGTAGTCAATCAGGCCAGCGGCGAAAACTGGGACGGCGTCGCCTTAAGTCTCTCTACGGCGCAGCCAACTATGGTTGCAGCACCACCTATACTGGAGCCTATGCTTGTCGGTCTTTCACGTCCGGCCCAGGTACAACAAGTCGAACAAATCCAATGGGATTTTGACAGGACTCGACAATATCAAATGAACCGGAGGGCCAATTTTCAAAAAGGCATAGCAGCCACTAAAGAGCTAAACCAACTGGCAATAGATAATCAGACATTTATTTTCAACAGCAGCCGGAGACAGTTGCAACAATATAAACAACAAATCGCCGAACTTTCCCGCACCGAAGGACTTAGTGTAACGTATAACCTGCCCGGCAAGCTGACTTTGCCCAGCCGAAATGACCAGCAGCTTATTACAATCGCCTCTATTAATACGAAAGCAGACTTCACCCTTATAGCTACACCATTATTAACAGACTATGTATATCTACAAGCTGAGATTCTTAACGACAGCGAGACTGTTTTCCTGCCCGGCCAGGCCAGCATATTCCGCAACGGCGAATTTGTCGGCAAAGGCAATATGCCCCAGGTCACAATCGGCGAAAAATTCACCGCCGGCTTCGGCATAGATTCACAGGTTCAGGTTACACGCGAGATTGAAGACAAAAAGACCCGAATACAGGGTGGAAACCAAATTGACACTTACGAATACCGTATAGCATTAAGCAATTACAAAAATAAAACCGTTGAACTGCGATTGCTGGACCGTCTACCCTATACGGACAATACCTCAATTAAAATAGAGCTTGGAAAAACCGAACCGCAGTTAAGCAGTGACAGCGAATATCTGCGTACGGTCCGTAAGAAAGGCATATTACGCTGGGACCTGGAATTGAAGCCTAATACCGTTGACCGCAATGCAACTATTGTAAAATACAGCTTCACTATGGAGTATGACAGGAATATGCAAATCCAGCCCCGCAGGTCAAATACAGGACAATAGGCCGGACTGCTTTAAATAACTGACAGAACACGCGCCTGAACCGGTCATAGTCTTTTTTACGCCGGTTCGGGCGTGCTTTTTTTACCAAAAAAATTTTTCCTTCCCCGTCTCGGTAATCCCACATTCCTGCCTCTAAAATCATTGACATCCACTCCCAATATCGTTATTTTAGCTCAATAAATTCGTGTTGTTTTTAGTTTTATTACCTTTTAGCATTGGGAGTTTAATTTGAGAGTCCTATCCGGGATACAGCCATCCGGCAAGCTTCATATCGGCAACTATTTTGGAGCCATGCGTCAGCACCTGAAATTACAGGGTGAACACGATTGCTTTTATTTCATCGCTGACTATCATGCCCTTACAAGCAACCCGACGCCGGATGAGGTCAAAGCTTACACTCTCGATGTAACAATGGATTACATTGCCCTGGGCCTCGATACGGAGAAAACCGTATTCTGGCGTCAATCCGATGTACCCGCGGTCTTAGAGCTGGCCTGGCTGTTTTCCTGCGTAACTCCGATGGGGCTATTACAGAGATGCACAAGTTATAAGGACAAAGTCGCACAGGGATTGAGTCCTAATCATGGCCTGTTCGCATATCCGGTTCTGCAGGCCGCGGATATCCTGATTTTTAACAGCGACCTCGTTCCTGTCGGCGCCGACCAGAAACAGCATATCGAGGTTACCCGCGACATAGCGATGCGATTCAACAATACCTACGGCGAAATTTTTAATCTGCCTGAAGACCACATTATCGAATCCGTGGCCGTCGTGCCGGGCGTTGACGGCAGAAAAATGAGTAAAAGCTATGGAAATACCATCGAGATATTCGAGCCTGAGAAAAGCGTTAAGAAAAAAATTATGAAAATCGTTACCGACTCCACGCCGGTCGAAGACCCCAAAGACCCCGACAAATGCAATGTGTTCGCCCTTTTGAAGCTGGTAGCCTCGCAGGAGGAGCTGGCTGACTGGGAAAATAAATACCGAAACGGCGGCATGGGTTACGGCCAGGCAAAAAAACGTCTCGCCGAGCTGGTAATAGAATATTTTCAGCCTTATCGAGAAAAAAGAACAGAACTTGAAAATAATATCGATTACGTCAAAGAAGTATTGGCAAACGGCGCCAGGCGGGCGCAAGCCGTAGCAAGGGAGACACTTGAAAAAGCCCGACGTGCAGTCGGATTCAGAGGATAATTATGGACGAGAAACTTGTTACAATAAAAGAATTTGCAGATTATATCGAAGCCGAACTGGCCAAACAAAAACTCGACGATTTTGGAATCAAATCAGTCGTAACCGGCCAGAATACTGCTATCACTTACTCGATTCCTGCAGTTGGCATGGTCAGCCTGCAAACTTTCGAAAGTCAGGCCAAACAGGCACTGGAAATTCTGGAATCCAACAAGCAGCAGGAAAATGATACCGAGGACAAAATTTGAGCGACTATAGAGTAAATCTTGACATATTTGCAGGTCCTCTGGATTTGCTTTTATATCTTGTCCGCAAGGAGGAAGTGGATATCTATGATATTCCCATCGCCAAGATAACCGACCAGTACATCAGCTATATCGAAATGCTCAAAAGCTTTGACATTGACCTGGCCGGTGACTTTCTTGTTATGGCGGCAACGTTAATGCAGATAAAATCGGCAATGCTCCTGCCAAAAGCAGAACCTGATTCCGCTATTGATGGAGACGAGGACCTGACCGACCCCCGCGCAGAGCTTATCCGCCAGCTCCTCGAATATAAAAAATTCAAAGATGCCGCCAATCTACTCGATGCCGCCGCCGATGAGCAAAAGGAACGCTTCCCGCGTCCCGGCACCATAGTCGAACGCTTAAAACCAAACGCCGAACCTGAAATTGATATCGAACAGGTTACCGTATGGGACCTGCTCGAGGCCTTCGATTCCGTATGCAAGTCTATTGGAATTGTCGGTGATATAAGTCAAATCAAGGACGATACACCCATCGACCTGTATCAGATAGAGATTTTACACCATCTGCAAACAGAAGGCCCGATGACCTTCAAACGCATTTTCGAGTCGGTGTCTAATCGTGTTGAAATGATAGGATTATTCCTTGCGCTTCTCGAATTAGTTCGAGAGAAACTGATTAGTGCCAAGCAAAAGGCTTCTTCCTCCGACATATACCTGCGTGCCCTAACCGATGAACCCGCCGAGCAAGCCGTTCAGAAAGCAATTGTCACAGCCGAATCTGAAAGCATAGCAGCCAAGGCCGAGCAACAAAAGCAACCCCCTGTGCCAATTTCTGAACT
>JASFVS010000225.1:0-5288 GCA_050049715.1 Phycisphaerales bacterium | reverse complement strand
TCATCAGCCAGCTCGAACATAGTGAGGATTTGCTCGAGCGCATCGTACGGAACCGTGCCGATATCAACTGTTAATGTATCATCCCGATTGGAAACGGTTTTCACGTGTCCGGCGGCGAACAGGATATTGCTGTACGCTCGCTGGTGGCTTGTTCGGGTTTTTACCTGGAACGACGCCAGCGATGGATGCGCCAGAAACTGTACATCGGTTACTAAAGCTGACCGGAGCCGTCCTTTGTCATTCCGGCCCAGGTCGCTTAGCTTGGTATGAAACGCTTCCGGCGTGCCGCTGAGCAAAGCCACAGATGCATGCCGGTAGTAGAAATCACTCTGTGTCTGACTTTCTCCGACTCTTGCCAATTGCTCTTTGGCCTCCGATGGCTGGTCTGCGCCCGGGCAAAACAGGACTGTAGGCTGATGAGCGAGATAATCTTTCAAAAGAAGACCCAAACCAACCGCGTCGCCATTTTCCAGAGACAAAAGGCTTGTTACATTACCGGTAACCGTGTAAAAATTCGAGCCGGTGACCGGCCGGCCCTCCGGCCCAAAGGGAATCGTATCCTCATGATCATGAGCGTATAAATGGATAGCCACACCCACCTGGCGGAGGTTCGATGCACAGGCTGTTCGGCGCATCTGGTGCCTGGCCTGAGTTAGCGCCGGTAGCAATATCGCTATTAAAAGGCTCAGAATAGATATTACCACCAACAGTTCGATAAGGCTGAAGCCGGAACGCCAACTGCCATTAACTTTCGATGGATAGCTTACCTTATTCATCTCATTAGCCGGACATAGAATTTGTCATTCACTATATCTGGCTTTCCCTAAAAACAATTAATCCTTGGTCATTAATAATGCCAAATCCGGCTCAGGCAACGACCCAGCAAGACGTACAGAGTCTAAATCCCAGAATCCGCCCGGTAGCCCGTTTGAACGCAAAGCTATACCGATGTTCTTACCCACCCAGGCATCGCCGGACTGAACTGTTGGAAGATAAACCGAGAAATCATGCAACATTTGCGACCAGGGCAAAGCCTTTACTGTTTGTGAAACAATATCTATCGGCTCGTTCGCATCACGATAGTAGAGAACTAATTCAAGCAGGTCTTCTGGTGATTCGCCGGACGGCGGGAATCTCCATGAGGCACCCACCGCAATGGTCAGTCGATAGTTATAGCCGATCTGGAACGTGGCGTCCAGGTTCTGCTCGAAACCATTGCCCATCTCGGTGCCGAGGAAGGCCATTTGGCTTCCGTCGGCGTTTATTGTGTGGTCCGGGCTGTCGTCGGCTGTATTAGCGAACACACCTGTGTTGGAACTGGACATGGTGTCGACGTCAAGTTCTATCCACTGGTCCGCGTATGGCACTGCCGGGAAGGCGTTGGGGTCTATCGCCGGGGTCTCGAATGATGCGTTCTCTATAGGAATCGATACGGGCATAGATTCGACGAGCCGTACATCATCCAGGTCCCAGAATCCGCCAGGCAGCCCGTTTGAACGCAAAGCTATGCCGATGTTCTTACCCACCCAGGCATCATCTTGGTTTACTGTTGGCAGGTGCACCGAAAAATCATGCAACATTTGCGACCAGGGCAAAGCCTTTACTGTTTGTGAAACAATATCTATCGGCTCGTTCGCATCACGATAGTAGAGAACTAATTCAAGCACATCGGCCGGTGGCTCACTGGACGGTGGGAATCTCCAGGAAACACCCACCGCTGCTGTCATACGATAGTCACAGCCGACTTTATACGTGGCCTCCAGGTCTTGTTCGAAACCATTGCCCGTTTCGGTACCGAGGAAGGCCAGTTGGCTGCCGTCGGGATTTATTATGTGGTCCGGGTTGTCGTCGGTCGTATTGGCGAACACGCCTGTATTGGTGCTGGCAAGGGTGTCTATATCAAGTTCTATCCATTGCTCCGCAAGAGGCACTGCCGGGAAGGCGTTGGGGTCTATCGCCGGGGCTTCGAAAGATGCATTCTCTATCGGAATTGATACAGGTATAGACTCGACGAGTCTTACATTATCCAGGTCCCAGTATCCGCCCGGCAGTCCGTTTGAACGCAAAGCTATGCCAATATTCTTGTTCGCCCAGGCATCGTCTGAGTTTACTTTCGGCAGGTAAACAGAAAAATCCTGCAGCATTTGCGACCAGGGCAAAGCCGTCACAGTCTGGCATATAATATCTATCGGCTCGTTCCCATCACGATAGTAGAGAACTACTTCAAGCAAGTCTGCTGGAGACTCGCCGGAAGGCGGGAATCTCCAGGAAACGCCCACCGCTACGGTCAGCCGATAGTCACAGCCGACTTTGTACGTGGCTTCCAGGTCCTGCTCGAAACCGTTGCCCGTTTCAGTGCCGAGGAAGGCTAATTGATTGCCGTCGGCGTTTATTATGTGGTCCGGGCTGTCCTCGGCCGTATTAGCGAACACGCCTGTGTTGGAGCTGGACAGGGTGTCAACGTCAAGTTCTATCCAGCGGTCCGCGTATGGCACTGCCGGAAAAGCGTTTGGGTCTATTTCGGGGGCCTCGAACGAGGCATTTTCTGTCAGAATTGATGCCGACCTCACCTCAGGAGTAATCCATAAAATTAATAATATAAGCACACTTAGACAAACATAATTACGTAATATCACCTTTCCTCCTCTCGAAACGGATTGGTTCGGATGCTTTGGATGGCTTTCGTATCGCATTTATTCAGCATCTTGATTAACTCATACTGCCGGTCACGTCTCCGTATCTTTACATCATATGAAAGTTAACTTTAAAATCAAGCTTCAGGTATTCTATCTTACTGAATTTCTGAACAAATGTTCGTCTAAATCGTAATAACGGTAGCATTTCTCCTCCTTCAGAAATAAAGGGGGGCAAACTCACAACGCCCCCCTTTATTTTGGTTTAAAGGGTATTTTCAACTCAATAATCAGGAAAATCAACGTAGAAAGCATTGTCTTTCAGGGATATGGTATTAATATCACGAGGTGTCTTTTCCGACAGTGAGCTTAGGTGGATTATAAAATTTATTCGATTGGTAAATGAATTGTTACTGTAGTTCCCTCGCCGGTCTCGCTCATAATATTCAGCGAGCCTTTGTTTAATTTGATAAATCGCAGAGTATATGAAAGCCCCATTCCTCGTTTTCGTCCTGCTGTTTTTGCCGAGTAAAACGGCTGGGTTGCTTTCTTAATAACTCCGGCGTCCATACCACAACCGGAATCGCTGATTTGTATTTTTACCGAATCACCTGATTCACCGTTATTGGCGGTAATTCTTATTGGTTTGGGTTCATCGCCGTAGGATTCGACGGCATTACTGATAACATTTGCAATTGACGATACGATTTGAGCTGAATCAACAAAAATATCACTGATATCTTCAGCAATTTTAATCTGGATATCGATATTTTCGATGATTGTTTTTTGGCCGGCCAGCTGTATAGCTTCGTCGAGTATTTGTTTGACGTTCGTACGGGTTGCTCTTGGCGGATGCGGCTCGGCAAAACTCATCAGACCTTCGATTATGTCAGATGCCTGGTTGGCATTTTCACAAATTTGTTCGAGGATTTTTTTCTTTTCCTGGTCACTCTCAGCGTCGGCGAGCAATTGTGCCCGGCCGGATATCACGGCAAGAGGATTATTTAATTCGTGTGCCGCACCTGCCGCCATCTCGGCCAAAACATCCAGCGGATTCTCAAGCGAGGTAATTTGGGGCGGTGTTTCTAACGAATCTGATGATATAAGCCGGGCGAAGTTCTCGGCAAAATGCTGCTGTCCCTCCTGTGCCAGAGCCATACCTAAAACAGTCCCGGCCACTGTTGCAGAAGTTTTAAATTTCTCTTCGAACAGTTTAATGTCATCCGGATAATGAAGCTCGAATGCGATAGCGCCGATGGTTTTACCATCGGATATTAACGGCAGCATTTTTGTTCGACTTGGCTCGAAGTCGGCTTCCAGTTCCTCGAATAACCAGTCGATGTGGTCGTAAGCATTTACGATTTCGAAATTATTTGCTATTTTTTGGGAGATGGCCGATATTTCGGCCGGCACATTCAGGCAAACTACTCTGCTTTGTGAGAGGTTTTCTATGATTACGGTTTTGAGCGTATGCGGAGCGCTCGGAGGTACTAAATAAAGACAAACTTTACCTGTTTGATAAAACCGCTGCCATTGGGTTGCAAAATATTCGGCTATATTAAGCGTTGTAGTCATTGAATTTAGATTGAGCAGAAAATCTGTAATAAAATCAAGATGGCTCGAGGCGCTTTGCAGCTGCCTGTTCTCGAGTGACAGTTCTGTATGTTGTTTCGCTAATTGAATTGCGGTCGAGCGAACAGTTTCGCTGTAGCTTGCTCCCCGGTCTGGTGTGTCCAAACCTAAAGTTTTGATTCTTTGCCCTACGGTTTCCGGCAGATTTCTGTGAATCTGTTCTATTTGTTCGAAATTTATTCCAAGCCGTTTAGCTATAGGCTGCACTGGTTCGGGAACATCGAAACTGCCGGACCTGCCAATGCCGGCACGCCGCGCTATTGCATCGGCTGCCTGTACGACTGCGGCTATTCTTGCCTCTGGCATGTCCTGAGAAATCTTTACGGTCTGACTGTGGTGAAGCCAGATAGCAAGGGTAATAAGATTCGGCAATCGCCATTTCTGGCCCAGATGTTTACCTATAATTGTATGGTCGGTTTCCAGATGTTTTTGCTCGATGTCACTGACGCTTTGTTTTGTTGAAGCGGCTTCTTCGATTATACGGGCAAAGCTTTTCGGCATTATCTCTTCGAGTGCTAATTTGCCGATATCGTGTAGTAGTCCGGCACAGTAAGCCAGTTGTGAGTCCATTTGGGGCGATGCCGCCTCTGCGATGTCCCTGGCACAGCAGGCAACCGCGAGACTGTGGAGTAAAAGTCCTGTTTTTGTGGCGCTTCTATTCAAGCCGGTGTCGTTTTCGGGTCCGGGAGTCTGTAGAACCTTAACGGACAATAGAATATCGCGTATATCGTACGTGGGGAGTTTATCGAGTGCCTGGCGAAGTGAGAATCTTCCATCGGGTGGATTCAGGCCGCGTTGTTCGAGAATCGAAAGAAACCTTGCGGTAAGTGCCGGATCCGATTCGATAATATCGGCCAGTATCGGCGTTCTAAATTGGCTTTGTGAAAGTTTGGATAAAAACTGGGTCGCGATGCAGGGCAGGGTTGAAAGTGAATCGAGCCTGCTGATAACAAGCTCAACCTCCTGGGAAACTTTTATGTCAACAGATCCATCCTGCATATAGTCGTCCCTGTATTTTATTGG
>JASFVS010000224.1:0-5317 GCA_050049715.1 Phycisphaerales bacterium | reverse complement strand
GAGATTTCTGTAGGAGTTTGGTTCTTTTTGTTATTCAAGAGTGTGTTTATCTTGTGCATATTTTCTTGGTTGTACGATGTTGCTTATAAGGGAACTTAAAACAATAGTTACTTAGTTGTATGTTGACCGAGCAGGATATTTAGTAATCCTATAATCTAAGATAATATATTCGGCATTATATTAATTATTTGTCTATAAGGAATTCTCCTGTGACTTTGATGAAGATTGTGAGTCCGGCTTATCCTGGTTCGTCTGGGATTCCGTTATCGCCGGCTCTATTTCTGCTTCGTTGAAATATGTATAGACGTCTTCCAGAGCAGTTTTATCGACCCTGTGACGCATAAGTGAATAGATTATGGTATTGGCTGAGAAATAAAAACTTATAATAAAAGAGACCACTAAACCGACAACAGCCAATAAGAATAGGAGTATTAAAAAGGCTGCTATTGATTCGGTCGAGTTTGTTGTTGCCGTGCTCGAAGAACCGAGCAGTTTCATGAATTCGGGTTTTGGCCAAATGGCTGTAAGTTTATTAGTCCCGTTACTGTTTTCTGTCCAAAGGCCGAGTTGCAAAAACAGGTGAGTGACCCAAAGCAGTGAGAAGGCAAAGAAGCGGACAAATGTGTAGCAAATTGCCCCATAGACCGCAGCTATAGTTGTGTAAAAAACCATCGCCCATGGTTTTGCATATACATAGCTGAAAGACCGGCTTATTGCATCGAAACAGTCCGAGCTGTCGTATGCTACTGCGGGAAACATTAGGTTAAATCCTGCGGCCATTCCTATTAAAACGACTACTATTAGCGCGCCTGCAAATAAAGCTAACGATACAAAGATGCCTACTATTAGCTCACCGGCTCGTGGAATATTGCCCATCAGCCCGAGAAGAAATATGAACAGGCCTATGAAGATGATTATACCTACGGGTGCCAGAGGTGCGGTGAAAAAGCTTGTGAATCTTGTTATGCTGTATCGCAGTGCTTCGGTTAGGCCGGGCTTTTCACCCCGGGCGAATTGCAATGCTGCAATTCGGCATATTGCACCACCGGCAATAGAGATAACGGCAAGTTTTATTATGAAAAATATAATGCAATAAATGGTATGGTGTCTTATTGCCCATCCTACCGCCTTGAAATAGTCAGCGATATTTTTCACCACTCCCGGAATATCGAATGCGAATACCGAATCTACCGCTCCTTGGAACTTTGAAGCGGAATAGTGCCAAAGTGTGGAAAATACGCCGGTGCGCTCCCCCTTTTCCCTGAACTTCCCGATATGTGACTTCACTGCTTCGTCGGCTTTACCTGGATTTTCCATATATACTTTAAGCTCTGTCTTTATACCTTGTGTGCCCGGCATAATAACAACGCTTCTGCTTATTTGGTCCATAATGAAGCCGGCCAGGCATATAACAGCCAATGCTAAGAAAGTAATTATCAATTTAGTTGGCTGTATGGCCATTCGAAATGTGCGGAATATTTTTGGGAAAAGGAGATTATCAAATAACTGCGGAGATTGCATTTCGCTGGTCATCTTGCGTCCTTTCAAAAGGTTATAACAGGGTTGTTGAAAAAGCCGAGATTGCACTACTTAACGAAGTTGTAATATAAAACTAACTTTGTTGCAGAATCCCTTGTAGCAACGCGAAAAATAGCTTCTGTGCCATTATTAATATTCTGAAGGAGCACCCAGTAATCTCAAAACGTTATTTTATGCTTTTATCAACAGTTCCACACTTGCTATCAGCTTAGTGGAGAATAAATGAATATATATAACGTATTATCGGTCGGTTTCAATAAATTTCATAAGATTTTGTTTACGGATATGGTTGTCTGCTAATTTTGGGAAAGAGTCTTAGATGAGCCTTCATGTGTTTCATCTGGTTCATAGTGGCGTTGAGCTGTTACTATTTTATATTTGGCGTCCAGCCAGTCCCCCAGGTCTATCAACTTGCATTGTTCGGAGCAAAAAGGAAAGAATTGCACTTGTTTGGAATGTTTTTGAACTGGTTCTTTAACGATTTTGTGGCAGACTGGGCATTTGTGTTTCATATACAAGATATTAATCTGATATTTATTCCTGTACGAGGCCTTGTTCCAGCATTCGTGCGTATTCTACACAATATCTGGCCCAGGGCTGGGCTTCAAGACGGGCTTTTGGTATCGGTTTATTGGTACCTTCGCAGATACCATAAGTATTCTGCTCAATACGTCCCAGCGCATCATCAATTTCTCTCAATAGTTTCCTTTCGCTGTCCATCAGTCCCAGGGCAAATTCCTGTTCGTAGTTATCGGTACCGATATCAGCCATATGGATGGGCATACTTGATAAGTCACCGGTTGCGTCCAGCCGGGATTTCTTCAGAGCTTCGTCTTCAATTTCGAATACATTTCTCAGGATTTCCCTGCGTTTTTCCAATAATAGTTTTTTAAAGTGCTTTTTTTCCGTGGTGTTCATAGAGCGTTTCTTGGTTCGAGTCGAGCTCACTTTTTTTCTTGATACTTTTTTACGTTTTTGTGCCACTTGCTTGTTTACCTTTCTAATTACGAGATCTTTCCTATATTCAAATAAACCTTTATTATAACATTTCAAATCAGGTTATGCATAATCTTTGTTTTGTTCACAAAGGCTGTCGTTCGAGTGGCAAAAGTATAGTCGGCATAATCGGATTATTCAAGATAAATTAATTAATAGGCCTTAACATCTTGTTATATAAGGGATTATAGCAATGATATGTTTGTGCTATTGCTGTGGAATGTTGTTTGGTTTGTTAGTGATTTGTCCGCCATCTTTTGCAAATTTCCCTAATGGAATAAAGAAATTTTCCTTTCCGAGCTTACCTGCAAATGTCTTGACTCCGAAAACTTTTTCGATTTGCACCGTGGATAAAACATCTTTGGTTTCGCCGATATGGTAGTTACCTTCAGCGCCGAGAAGTAAGATTTCATCGCAGTATTGGGCCGAGAGATTAATATCATGTGTTACGGCTACAATCGTTTTGTCCTTGTCAATTTGTGCTGCTTTGAGTAAATCGTATATACCAACCTGGTGTTTCAGGTCCAGAAAGCTTGTCGGTTCATCTAAAAGTAAAATTGGGCTATCTGCTGCAAGCGCTCTTGCAATAAAGACCCGCTGTCGTTCGCCGCCGCTGAGGCTGCCAAGAGGCCGTGAGGCGAATTGAGTTGTATCTGTGACGTCAAGAGCTTCATTGACCATTTCTCTGTTTGTTTTGTCCTCAAAACCGAATGTGCCTAAATATGGAGTCCTTGCCATTGAAACTATTTGGGCGACAGTAAAATCGAATACCGGCACAAATTCCTGACGAACCATGGCCACTTTTTTGGCAAGTTTTTTAGCCGAATATGATGTTGCGGGTTTTGTGTCAATTTTTGCCGAGCCGGCTTTCGGTCTAAGCAGCCCGCAGAGCAGATTTAACAGCGTTGTTTTACCTGCTCCGTTTGGTCCTGCTATAGCTAAGAACCGACCTTGAATTACTTTAAAACTAAGGTGTTTTAAGATGGTTTTTTCCGGGTCATAGCCGAAGCTTAAATTTTCGACTTCTATAATGGCGTTCATTTTAACCAGCTTACTTTTCTACTGTATTTCGCTAATAAAATAAGGAAGAACGGCCCGCCTGTAATGGCGGTTATAACCCCTACCGGTAACTGCGCGGGAGCAACTATTATCCGGGCGATTGTATCGGCGATGATTAAAAATGCGGCCCCGATTATTGCACTAAGAGGCAACAGCTGACGGTGGTCAGGCCCGAATGTAAGGCGAACTCCGTGCGGTATGATAAGGCCGACGAATCCTATCAGACCGCTGAGACTAACGGCAATAGCGGTAATAAAGGCCGCACAGGCAAAAGCAATTATTCTTGTTCTTGCTACGTTCACGCCAAGGCCCTTTGCTTCCTCCTGACCAAGGGCCAGGACGTTTAACCTGTGGCAAACGGTAAATAAGATGGCTATCCCTGCCAGGATGCAGACTGCGCTGATCCATAAAACCGATAGCTCTTTTTCTTTTATATTGCCCATTAACCAGAATATTGTCGAAATTACCTGTTCACTTTTTGCTATGGACGTTAAAAACATTATTATTGCCGAAAAGAATGCATTGACCACAACACCGGCGAGCAGCAGGCTTGTTACCTGTGATTTCCCTGTAAAATGCCCTATGTACCAGACCAGCCAGACGGTTATAATTGCCCCCCCAAATGCGAAAATTCCTATGGGTGAGCCGCCTAAGAAACTCCAGCTTATCCCCGAGATGATTGCGGTTATTACGCCCAGTCCTGCTCCGCTGGATATGCCGAGGATATACGGGTCGGCGAGTGGATTACGCAGTATAGCTTGTAAGACAACACCGGAGCAAGCCAGAGCGGCTCCAACCAGGGCGGCTAACAGTACCCGGGGCAGCCTGACAGTGACAAAAATTTCATAGTCAATATTCTCCCCGCGTTCCTGTCCCGGCCCTTCGAATACCCTTTTCATGGAGATGCTTTGTGACCCGACCAGGGCGCATAAGCACATTATGACTGTTAATGCTGCCAGGCAGATTAATATTTTAGTTGTTAGTTCTTTTGCTGTTAAAAATTCAGCCATTAGCTTGCCTGAGCTTTCACATGAATTTTGTATTCGTCGTTTTTATTTAGTTCATAAAGGGCTAACGCGCTGTCTTTTCCTCCGCTCCAGCAGAATATAACTTTTTCCTTCATGTAGTTCTCTTGGTTTGTTATTTAGTTTCGTTATGTTTAATAGCTGCATCCGGGTATAAACGTTGGCCAATCATTTCAATTCCCTGTGGCAATCTCGGTCCCAGTCTTAACACAGTGTCAGAGTCAACAACATAAACTTTTTTGTTTTTAACAGCCGCAAGGCCAGGCCATTGGTTCCAAAAGACTTCTGCCTGTTGTTGCTGAACACTGATATCTGCCTTTCCCATCGCGGATTGGATTATTATTTCAGCATTGCAGGCGAGAAGCTCTTCAGTACTTATTGGTGGATATTGCTGAATAGTCGGGCCTATGGCATTTCCTGCACCGAGCAATTCAATTAATTCGTTTATGAAGGTATTTCTACCGACCACTCGCAAAGGTTCCGTCTGAATAACCCACAACACTTTTAATTTGTTGGGTGAACTATATTTCGATTTCAGACTATCTAATTTATTATTTATATTTTCGATGAGCTTCTCAGCATTCTGTTCGCTCCCTGTAGTTATACCGATTTCCCGGATTGCTATGGGAAGTTCTTTTATTTTCTCTATCTTTAGAACCAAAACTCTGTAGCCCAGACCTTTTAGGCTGTTGGCAATG
>JASFVS010000223.1:0-5336 GCA_050049715.1 Phycisphaerales bacterium | reverse complement strand
GAAAATAATGACTATCAATGCGCCTTCTGTTTCCTTATTGAAAATATTTGTGAGAATGTTAAAGGATATCCCGATTACAATACCTAAAAGAATTGCCCCGCCAACCGTTACTAAAGGTCTTAATAGCGAAGTTGATATGTCGAAAGGCTGGTGTGTAATCAGCACGGTGGCAATGACAGTGGCAAAACTGTAATTGATTATTCCCAATACGTCATCAAATGCGGCTATTCCCATTATAGTCGAAGAGACCTCTCCTTTCGCTTTGTATTCGTGGACAACGGCCAGCGATGCAGATGGGTCTGTAGGAGAAGCAAGGCATGCGATTAATAGGCTTAAAGGGATAAACGTTGATAATAAAGAGGCATTCTGAATATGAGTTAAGAAGGGCGTCAATATCAGGAATCCGATGAATACGACGAGAAAAGCCAGCTCCGCCTCAAAGAAGGTAATAGAAAGGATTGTTTTGCCGAGCTTTTTGATTTTTGAAAACAGCAGTGTCCCACCTACCGAGAAGGTTATAAAACTAAGAGAAATATTTGTTATGAGGCCGGTGTGTTTGATAAAATCAGATGGCACTAATTTGAAAAGGCCCGGGTTTAATAAGACACCTCCTATGATATATCCCGTTACTTTTGGCAAGCCCACACGTTTCAAAATTTCTCCGCAGATAAAACCAACGAAAATGATTATTCCAACTATCAATATTGAAGGCATGCCATCTCCTATTATTTTAGGTTAATCAGGGCTTTCGCAATCCTTGCTGTGGTCCGTGCTTTTGGTGTTCGTTTGCCAGCCATAGCTTTTAAGAAATAATTTCAGATTTCGGATTTCATATTATTTTGTAGAAGACGTTGCTGAATGTTATTTTTGCTGAGACACGTCTGAGGCGATGCCAGATTTCTCCACTCCGCCCCCGTGCTTTCTTGCGAAAGCAAGAACGGGGGCTCCAGTCGAAATGACATTTGTGTTTTTTTCATAAAATACCTTTATTGCATCGTTTTTGATTTCCCTGTTGTTTGGGAATAAAGAGTGACAATGAAACAAGTAAGGATAAAATAATGTCTAAAGATTAATCCAGTTTGCCAAAAGCATTTTTCCATTTGTCAGCTAATTTAATGAATTTTGAGTATCCATTTTTACTTATAAATTCATTAGCTTGCTTGTATTTTTTATATTTGTGTGCTTTTTTGTCATACCAGCTATTAATTATTTGACAAGAATCCAAATCTGGGCAATCGGCACAAGTATCGAAATTTTTATCCTTAAAGCAACATAGTTTGATTTTACATTTGGCTCTATTTATATCTCTTTGGCCTGTATCATAACCAAGTTTGCAGCCCTTGCAGACACCTTCGATGTAAGATTTACAGGTTTTGCAATATGCGCCACAACATCCAATGTATATTTTCGGATTCATATAGAAAAGCAAGTATATCAAGTTGGTTTGCTAAAATCAATGCGTATGGGCGTCGGGCAGTGAGCGGTTGAGATGTCGCTGGAGGTCTTTTAGGCGGTTTGTTTCGTCGAAACCCATGAAGATGATTGGAAATGCAGTCTTATTGTGCATTAAAGGTTCGTCCATGTTGACCCATTTTTTGCAGAAGTCGCCATCTGGCGTGCCGGGAATCGGTGAGAAATCCGCCAGCATTCCACGGATGCCTAAGCTGTGGACAAAGTGCATTGAGGTTTCGAGCTGCTGGATATCCATACGGGGGTGGCCGAGGATTTGATAGGCCGTGATATTATTAGGCACAGCGCCGGCGGAGATAAGGTGTTGCACGGCCTGTTTAAGCTCGTCGGAAAAGACTTTTGAGCCGGTACGCTGCTGCCACTGAGTAGAAGAACTCTCGAAACCTAAATAGAAAGTTTTGAAACCCGCCTTTACCATTAACTGAGCCAACTCTTCTGTGAGAAAGCGGGCGTTCAGGGCATTTGGGCTGTGGAAATTTATTTTTATGTTTTGTTTTATGACCCCGTTTAAGAAGGGAATTAAAACTTTGTCGGCGTCGAACAAAAGCGCATCATCGTAAAAGGCGATATTTTTAACTCCGAGCTTGCGTAACAATTCTAATTCAGCTAAAGAGTGTTCCAGAGGCCGGGGTTTAAATTTACCATATACTTTAGGTACTGAGCAGTAAGTACATTGAAAAGGACAACCTTCGGTGAGCTTTAGTACGCCGACTTTTAGTTTGTCGCAGGCTTCCCACAAAGCCGGCTGGTTCAGGTCGGGGCTGATTCCGATATACTCCCACAAAGGGCTGAGATTCATTCCCTGTATTATTAAATCTGCTTTTAATTTTTGGGCGTGCTGGGTGCAGAGCGTGGCGTAATTGCCGCCTAAGATAATTTTGGCTTGAGGCCAAATCTTACGGATGTCTTCAATGACTTCTTCAAGGCCCATGTACCAATAAGTCATTGTGGTTTGTATGAAAACAAAGTCGAAAGGTTGTTCTTTAGTCGCAAAATCTTCGAAGATGTTTCGCGGCAGGCCGAATCGTCTGAAGTATCGGGGGATTGATTTTAATGGTTTAGGGTTTGGGATGTGTTGAGAGTGAAATCGACCCCGGCCCCACAGGTCGGATTTAAGCTGCTTCTGGTTTCGGGAGAATGGGTGCATTCTGTCGAGGTAATCGAATAAATTGAAATCCGCCCGGCCGCGAAGGTATCCTGCGATGCTCAGCAGACCATAAGGCTTAAGCCAGAAATCATAGGCGGCAAAGTCGTAGATAGGCGGGTTTACCAACAGGATTCTCGGCTTCATGATTTGATTACCCGGTAATAGGGTATAGAAACGTTTTTATTTCATTTATTACTTTTTCCTGGTCATTTCAATTGTTACCTGGAACGCCAACCGATAATATAGTGGTTCCTAAATCAAATCAAGTGCGAACACGGTTCAAAGAAGGTTATGCTTATTGATTTCGAATCAAACATATTGACTTTGGTGTGCTTTTTATGTTAAGATAAGCATAACTAATTAGTTATGGAAATTGAATCTCAGTCGATGGCACAAAACATCAGTTGGGTGGGAGGTAAAAGTTGCTCAAGTTTATAAAAGTCTTGTTGTTTGTCCTATTATTGTCTCAGTTTTTGGTTTGTTCCGTTAAAGCCGACTGTCCGGCGGGGGACATAAACGGCGACTGTAAAGTTAGTTTTCAGGACATAGGGATTTTAGCCGAGCAGTGGCTGGCGCCTCCGGAGAGTCCAGCCGATCTTAACGGCGATGATTTGGTGAATATGGCCGACCTTGCCTTATTGGCTGGCCAATGGCACCAGACGGGCATACCTGTAATAATAAATGAGCTGATGGCATCTAACAACAGTACTATTGAGGACCCGCAGGGCCAGTACGATGACTGGGTTGAATTGTATAACTATAGTACCGATTCTTTCAATGCGGGTGGTATGTATTTGACGGATGATTCGGCAAATCCGACTAAATGGCAAATACCCGCGGGAACTACCATTCCTGCTGACGGATATTTGTTGATATGGGTGGACAATGATATTGCCGATGCGGGTCTGCATGCGAATTTCAGGATTGATGCGGCCGGTGAGGAATTGAGTCTGTTTGGCCCGGATGGTAGTACTTTAGTTGACAGTATCGTCTTTGGTGAGCAGGTTGGCAATGTTTCCTTCGGCCGGTATCCTAACGGCGGCGAAAGCTGGCAATTTTTCGGGGAGCCAAGCCCGGGGAGTGAAAACGACAATGTCTATGAGGGCTTTGTTGACGATGTACAATTCAGCCATAAGCGTGGTTTTTACAACGAGTCTTTTTCCCTCACGCTTGCTACTGAAACCGAAGACGCCGAGATATACTATACTCTCGACGGCACCGAGCCGTATAGACTTTCGGGTAGAGTCAGGAAAGGGACGGTTTACAGCGACCCTATTTTGATTGACCAGACCACGTTTCTGCGTGCAATTGCAGTTAAGGCGGGCTGGAAATCTTCGAGTATCAAAACATATACATATATTTTTGTTGATGACGTGATAAGGCAATCACCTAACGGCTTGTCTCCCGGCCCAGGCTGGCCACCGAACAGGGTCAACGGTCAGGTCATTGATTACGGAATGGACCGGGACGTGGTTAATGACCCGCGGTACTCGCATCAGATTAAGGATGCTCTGCTGGCGATACCGACTATCTCGCTTGTTTCAGAGCTGGGTGATTTGTTCGGTGCTTCTACCGGCATTTATGTAAACGCACAGCGGGACGGCAGGGATTGGGAAAGACCTACTTCGGTGGAGTTAATAAATCCCGATGGCAGTGAAGGTTTTCAAATCGATGCGGGTATGCGGATCAGAGGGGGGTTCAGCCGGCAGGGCGGTAATCCCAAGCATGCGTTTCGCTTATTTTTCAGAGCCGAATACGGACAGGCCAAACTGAGGTTTCCGTTGTTCGGTGACGAAGGTGTTGATGAGTTCGATGCTGTTGATTTGAGGACGAGTCAGAATTACGCATGGAGTTTCGGCGGCGGCTCCGGTCGTAACAATACGATGGTTCGCGAAGTGTTTTCGCGTGACCTTCAGGGCGAGATGGGTCAGCCCTATACTCGAAGCCGTTATTACCATCTTTATATCAATGGTCATTACTGGGGTTTGTTCCAGACTCAGGAACGTTCGGAGGCAAGTTATGCCGAGTCGTATTTCAATGGTGACAAGGAGGACTACGATGTCGTGAAAGTGGACCAGGGCTACTCGATGACAGCTACCGATGGCGACATGGATGCCTATCGCCGGCTTTATGATGCGACGAGGTATGGATTAAGCGATAATGAAGATTACTATAGAGTTCAGGGTTTGAATCCGGATGGCACACCCAACCCGGACTACGAGAAGCTGCTTGATGTAGATAATCTTATCGATTTTATGATTATAGATTATTATACAGCCGATAGAGATGGGCCCGGCTCGCGCTATGTTAACAGGCCGAACAATACGTATGGCATCTATAACCGAAATAATCCTGATGGCTGGAAGTTCTTCCAGCATGATTCCGAGCACACTATGGGTTTGCCGGGTGATTCAGATAATATGGTAGTGCCGCTGACGACGTCCGGCTCGCAGTGGAGATATTTCAATCCACACTGGCTGCATGAAAGACTCGCTAATTCCAACATTCTTTATCGCCAACGATTCGGCGACCGCGTCCAGAAATATTTATTCAATGATGGTTTGTTGACCCCTGAGGCCTCAATAGCCCGCGTTGATGCCCGCGCTGAACAGATTGAGCTGGCTATTATTGCTGAGTCGGCTCGCTGGGGCGATTCCAGCCGTAATTCACCTTATACGCAGGAGCATTGGTTCGATGCGGTTGAGTTTGTCAGAAACTG
>JASFVS010000020.1:0-17890 GCA_050049715.1 Phycisphaerales bacterium | reverse complement strand
TTGACCAATTGTGTATTCATAAACAATACAGGACATGATAAAGGCGGTGGTATGTGCAATATTCAAAAGAGCCTAAGCGGAGACAGCCCGGTCCTCAGAAACTGTTTATTCATTAGAAACCGGTCAGGCTTTCGTGGCGGCGGGATGTACAACAATTCGTGCGAGCCGGTCCTGACTAATTGTACGATCGCCGGGAACTGGGCGGGAGATGGCAATGCCTTATATTGCAAATCTGACGACGAACGGAATACCGTGACATTGTCCAACTGTATTCTTTGGGACCTCGGCGATGAAATATGGAATGACGAAAACTCAATAATCAACATCTCCTACAGTAACATTAGTGGCGGTTGGCCCGGTGAAGGCAACATTGATGAGGACCCGTTATTTGTGGACATATTAGGCCCGGACTATAGATTCGGTACCAAAGACGACAATTATAGACTGTCACCTTTATCACCCTGTGTTGATGCAGGTGACCCGAATTATATATCTGAGCCGAATGAGACAGACCTTAATGGCGATCGGCGTATCATAAACGGCCTAATAGATATGGGAGCCTATGAATTCCAGGGCCGGATATATGTCGAGGAAGACCCTGTTTGGACAGCAAGGAGAGGTGAACCTGAAATCGACTACCCTGATGAAGACGGAACCGAAACCCGCCCGTTCAGGACCATTCAGGAAGCCATCGATATAGCAAAAGACGGATATACTGTTCTGGTTCGGCCGGGTGTGTACAATAAAATTGATTACAGGGGCAAGGCAATAACGGTTGCCGGCACCGAAGGTGCGGCTGTGATTGTGGCTTCTTCAAGAGGTGCCCCAGCCAGCCGGGATGCAGTAACTTTCCATACAGGTGAGGGGCCAGATAGTGTGCTGAAAAACTTTGTCATCAAGAACAGTAATATTGGAATATCTCTTAACTTCAGCAGCCCCAGGATTCATAATATCACAATTGTAGACAATGATTTCGGCATAGCAGCTTATGAAAATTCAAATCCTGAAATAAGGAACTGTATTCTTTGGAACAATAGAGATGGTGACCTGTTCCAGTGCGAAGCACAGTACAGCTGTATTGAAAGTGGTATCAGGGGAGTAGGCAACATAAATATTAATCCGCTGTTCGTCGATGAGGCCAACGGCGATTATCACCTGAAAAGCGAAGGCTGGCGCTGGAATACACAAGCCGAATCCTGGACCTACGACTCAGTTACAAGCAGGTGTATAGACGCAGGTGACCCAGGCTCGCCGCTCGGTGACGAATTGATGAGTGTGCCGCGTGACCCGAACAACATGTTCGGCGTAAATCTGCGTATTAACATGGGAGCCTACGGCGGCACGTGCCAAGCCAGTATGCCACCACTTGGCTGGGCGCCGCCGGAGGATATAACAGCTCCCGTACCTAATCCAGCTCAATGGGCTTTAGGCGGAGCCCCGGAAGCGGTCTCCAGAGGAGGAAGAATATCTGCTGAATGGACTATGACGGCAGTTGAGGCGACAGATGACAGTGGACTGGTGGAGTATTTCTTCAAGTGTACAACTAACCCAGCCTTAAGCAGCGGTTGGCAGAGGTCACCTGAATATAGCATTTTAACAGATTGGGAAAGCGGACAGAACCAGCGTTTCCGTGTCAAGGCACGTGACCTCTACGGCAATGAAACCGCGTGGTCCGAGGAATGGCCATTCCCGGAGCCGGAGGAAGATACAACTGCTCCCACACCTAGTCCAACGAGGTGGGCTCAGAACGGCGAACCGCATGAAGTTAACGTAGAAGGTGGAACATTCGATTACTATATTGAGATGGAAGCGGAAGAGGCAACAGATGCCAGCGAATTTGTGGAATATTTCTTCGAGTGTACCACAGCATCCAGTTTTAGTAGCGACTGGCAAAGTTCGCCCACATACAGCGTTCAAGTAGGCCAACGCGGACAGGGCCATCGTTTCCGTGTCAAAGCACGTGACCTCTACGGCAATGAAACCGCATGGTCCGAGGAATTGCCGGTTCAGCCGCCGATGGGCAGGCAGGAGAGTATTTAAAAGACTTATTGATAGTTAGCTGAATAATCGATACCATACGAACAGATTCGTATATGCGAGCGTGGAGTCAGGATTCGCATGAAAACCGTGCCAAAATCAGTTGGCTTTCGGGCTGGAAGACTTTGTGTGAAAGAAAAGTTGCGCAGAGCGTTCAGTCTGATTGAGCTGGTTGTGGTGATTGCGGTAATATCGGCTTTGATGGGTATCTTGCTGCCGGCACTGGGGAAAGTACGTCACCAAGCTCGGGTGATTATTGGTACGAATAACCAGCGGCAGATTGTGACGGCCGCGAACCTGTTCGCTACGGACAATGATGAACAGTATCCCGAATCGGTCGCGACCATAGGAGATTATAGTTCGTACTGGAACTGGCAGGAGCCAACGGTTTTAACAGGTTACCGCGCACGCAGTCCCGGCATGTATCGTTCCATGAGTGCCTACGTGCACAGATATATCGAAGACGCGAGCGTTATGTATTGTCCTAATGCGCCTCGAAGATACAGGTACCTTGAGGACGCCTGGAATGCCGGCGACGAGTGGGACAACCCGGAAACGGACCCCATAGAAGACCCGCTGAGCGGAACGTATTGCTTTTACTGGAATTATACAGGCTATCTGGAAGAGAGGGACTATCTTTTCAAAGGTCCGCGCAGTTCTTCATCAGGCCGGCGACAGAGCAAACTGCTCGTGAGCGATTACTTCGGATACGACCATTATCGAAGTCCGAATTGCTACGGCAGTTGCGAAAGGTTCACAGGAGCTTCCATCACGGAAGGAACGCTGCTTTCCTCAGCATATTGGTCCAGCCGCAAGGCTAGAGCCGGAGCGGCCGTGCCAGATACCAAGTTACAGGCTGGCTATACAGATGGGCATGTCGAGAAATATTCTTCCTCGGATACATTGACTATGAGAGTTATATGGAAACCGGAGATCGGTGAGCCTTATCCCCACGGCATTGGGCCGGGTAACTTTTATCTGCCGCGAAATGCATTACCTTAATCGCATTGTAAATGCCGATTCAGAATATCTCTTTCTAATTAGACTTCCCAATTTAACGCGAAATCCCATTAGGCATCATTCCAATACCAATTCAATCTCGAACGCAGATTACAAATGGGAAAAAATAGATAAGCGACAACTTCAACGAATTATCTTGCTTTATAAAAATTACCATGTAATAATTTTAACTCTTAGTAATAAAGTTTTTTGTTACTTCACAGCTAAAATAAGGAGATAGAAAAAATGAGAAGGAAAATCCATATTGTTTTAACAGTGGCGATGTTCATGTCTGTTTTGTTGGCCGGTTGTGCTTCATTAAAACCATCGTTCGAGACCCGCGGCGGCCAGCCAGCTTTGATATTGCCATCAAAAAATTTATCACCCGGATTACCAGATTTACTCAAAGTAGATGGCCTGTTCTTTGAGACCGCGGATGGAAAAACCATGTTACCTTCCCAACTTGATATTAAAACAACAGATATCATAGATGTGACAGATATATTAGGCTCACAATTAACAGGACAGACAGAATTGCCGGATGGCCGTAAGGTCACGATACTGGTCAAACCGAAAGGTGACAACTATATTATCAAATTCAGCGCAGAGCCAAGTAACGATATCATCAAATGGGGATTTGCAATAGACGCTCTCGAAAACGAGTATTACACCGGCCTGATGGAGCGTGTTGTAGATGGACGTCAACAGGCATCGTGGGCGCAGGGTATCACAGAGGCGATGGATCTTCGTGGCCAGAAAGTTGACATGATTGTGAAACCCACAACATCTGTTTATGCACCATTTTATTTATCAAGCCGAGGCTACGCTGTATTTGTCAAGACCGACTGGCCAGGCTATTTTGATTTCTGTGCCAGTGACGCTAAGCGAGTGAAAATTGAATTTGAAGGCCCTTCGCTCGAAGTAAAGATATATACTTCTAATGAACCTGCCGACTTGGTCTGCGAACACGCCATAGACGCAGGCCCGCCTGTGATGCCACCCAAATGGACATACGGACCATGGCGCTGGCGAGACGAACACAAGCAGCGCTCCCAATATTACGACAGGACGCCAGTAACCGGGCCGTTTAATGCCGAAGTCATGGAAGATGTTTTAATGATGAAAGCATATGGTATTCCGTGCAGCGTATATTGGGTGGATCGTCCTTATGGACCTGGGCGTCTTGGTTATGATGATTTCGAGATAGACCCGAATCGTCTGCCTAACTTTACCGACATGGTCGAATGGCTAAATGAACAGGGCATGCAAATGGTACTTTGGATTGGGCCGTTTTTTCAGGGAAAGATGGAGCAGGAGGCACAAGCTAAAGGTTATACTCTGGCAGGCCAGCGCAGACAACCAAATAACTACCCTTTGGCTGATTTTACAAATCCGCAGGCCAGGGCTTACTGGCAGAATGGTGTAGCAAAACTCCTCAAGCTGGGCGTGGCGGGATTTAAACTGGACCGTTCTGAAGAAGGTATTCCTGAGAGTGGGCCATATAAAGTATTCGACGGGCGCTCGATTCGTGAGAATCGCAACGCTTATCCTCCTATGTATCTCAAGGCCGCTTATGATATTGCAAAGAAGCATCGAGGCGATGATTTCGTGCTGATGCCACGTGCGGCTTACACGGGCAGCGCGCCTTATGGCGTATTCTGGGGAGGTGACATAGGAGGGACGCAGGAGGGTCTGCGGGCATCAATCATCGCCGTACAGCGTTCCGCGGTTATGGGCTATCCTAACTGGGGCTCGGATACGTGCGGTTATAATCAACAGTTGATGGAGCAGGAAGTTTGCGGGCGATGGCTTGCTTTCAGTTGCTTTACGCCGATTATGGAAGTGGGGCCGACCAGAAACCGGGGATTCTGGAATATTCCTCGCAGCCCAAGCTACGACACAGAGTTAATTGCAATCTGGCGTCTATACACACGTCTGCATCAGCGGCTGATTGATTACAGCTACAATTGTGCCCAAATAGCGCATAACACCGGCATGCCGATTGTTCGTCCGCTCTTTATAGTAGATTCGAAAGCACCTCAGGCATGGTCGAACTGGTGGACCTACCAATACGGACCGGACCTGCTGGTATCACCGATCTGGGAAAAGAAAAAACGCACACAGGAAGTCTATCTGCCCGCGGGAGAGCAATGGCAGGATGCATGGCGACCCGACAACGTTTACGAAGGAGGTCAAACAATTACCGTCGATGCCGAACTGCATCAGATGCCGCTGTTCATTCGTGTTGGTTCAAATGTACAAGTAGGGGACTTGAATAAAGAATACGAAGAGGCCAAAGCCATCGCACAGAAAAAACCTGACTTGAAAATATTGGATGCTGAACTAAAAACTTGGTTTGAAAACAGACAATAAGTTATCACGATAAGCACGGCTTTTAAAAATACCTATGAGTACTTAGAAATAAGAACTGTGTGCCGGTACCGGATTTTATAGCCTATTGTCCCAAATATTCAATCTGATGTGTTCCACTGCCTATAGGCTCTAAAACGAGATAATTGTCCTGGATTTGCAGCTCATAGGGAGCTCCATCCAGATTTAAAGCTGTCATACGCTCCCGGAGCGGCAGCTCAATTCGAGCAGTGGTATTTCCGGGTATTTGAACATTAAGAACAAAACGCTGGGCCTCGTTTTGAAAATCCACATGAACATCTCCTCGGACAGTCGGAATATCCAAAGATGCATTGCTTAAAGAACCGGGTTGGGGACGGATTCTCATTTTGCGCCAGCCGGGTTCAATCGGCTCAACACCCATAAGGCACCGCGGAATTATATTGGCCGGCGCTGCGCCCCACGCATGGTTCCAGTCCTGGTTGGGTTTGTATTTGTTGTCCCAAGCTTCGAGCGAAATGGTAGTACCTACGCGGTTTATCATGTGCCACCAACCGCGGTCGGTCTGATTGGTCATTAATGCCAGCGCCGCATCATATTCGCCTGCGGCGTAAAGCGCTTCAAGCAGATATTGTGCGCCGTAAACACTACAGGCCATTCCCTTGCTCTTTATAAATTCCGCAACCTGGGCGATGCGCTCCTGTGGCACAAGACCGAATGCCAACGGGAACATATTGGCATGAAGTGAGCTATGATTGCTGCCCTCGCCATCGATATAAAGGCCGGTGGTCGAATTAAACAGTTTCTCATTTAACGCAGCATAGACTTTGTCTGCCTGTTCGCTGAACATATCAGCATCTTCGGTTTTGTCGAGTGCTTCGGCCATTTTCGCCATTAATTCCAGCGCACGGTAATGGAAGGCATTGACTACGGTATTTATTGCTACCATCTCATAACCATCACGTTCACCACCTGGCCAGTCCACAATATCCTGGATGCGCGAGCTGTAAATTGACCTAAGAAATTCCTGAGAAACAGGGGGGGTAACTGTGCTGATCAGTCCATCTTCGCGTGCCAGCGCGATGAGTGTCTTGGCCTTGAGGTCTTCGTAGAACTGATTCAGACTGGTTGTATCACCTGTATAAAGATAATCAGCCCATGCCATCAACACCGAATGCAGCGGCCATTCGGTAGGCCAGGTTGCGTGGGTAATAAGATGCTCATGACTATAACGAGGTAATGTAAGGTCCGGCGTGCAGGTGTACCAGCCAAGCTGGTTGATATAAGCATCCGCCTCATAAGGTAAACGCTCGCGGTCGCCATCCACAAACAGACCGCAGAAACTCGTGGCCTTCATCGAATAACGGCATAACTCCCAAATGTCGTTCAATGATTCATCCGAGCAGGAAAACGAGGCGGCCGTGTCATCGAACGGATAAAAAACTGCTGTTTGCCTTACCGAATTCGGTTCCAATGGGCCGGGCCAGCCCTCGAATTCGACATAGCGGTAGGGCATTACAGCACCGATATGTGAAGGCATCTGCCAGCGGTCCCTACTCGACAATGGGATTGTCAAAGTCTGAGGGCCCGGCATCAATGTCACCTGCGCACGATGATAACGGATTGACCCGCCGGGATTGCGATGAACTTCGTTTTCGGTTTGTAAGGTCTCACCAAGGTGAACTATCAGCATTGGTCTGTTCCGTGGATTAGAGTTAACACCATTAACATCCACAACAAGCCCGGCGAATGCCGCCCGGCCAAAGTCAACGAACCATCTTCCCTCGCCTTTTTCCACAACACGAACCGGTGTTATCTCCACCTGCTCAAGTGGATAGCGCGCTACGGTAATACGGTCAGGTGACGTCACAAAATCGCCGGTCCGAAACGACTGCGGCTCAGACCACTGACTCTCACCGGCTTCCTTAGCCCAGGTGCGCACCATCCAAATGTAGTCTTGTTGCGGTTCCAGAGAATCACCCGAGTATGGCACGCCGACACTGCGATCAGAAAAGACTTTGCCTGAAGCCCACACACACCGGTTTGGGTCATTAAGTTCTCTTGCATTCGCGGCAACACGAATTTCGCAGGCAACCTGACAATCACCACCGGCAGATGAACGAAATACCCAGGAAAAACGCGGAAAGGGGTTATTGATTTGAACGCTCTCCAGGCGTTCAAGTAAATCGCATCGCAAGTTAGTCGGGGCGAGCCCAAAGCCGCTACTTGCAGCACAACTGCCGGCTGCTAATAAAAAAGCAGAAATAAAAACAGAGAATATAGTTTTAAGTGTATTTCGTATCATTGTTACCTCCTTCGACCGTATTTCAATCGTAGTACAGGATTACATATAAAATTGTTCAATCCCAAAAAGTTATGCAAGACGTTATTAACAATAAATTCTACTTTTTTTCGTTAAAAAGTCAATTTAATGATGCTAAGTGACAGAACATAAATTGTGAGTTAATCGATATAATCGTCAAATTTTTGTATAATGAGAAAAACGAATAAAATATTTCCAATTTTTTATTATTCCATACATATAATAATGTAAAGTTATAGTTAGAGAACATGATTGATAAACCAGGACAAAATAATATACAGGACGGTGCAAACAGTGACTCAATGCACGAGTTCGTGCGCCTTTATTCGTCTAACGCGCGAAGCCTTTACGGCTATATTCTCTGTTTTGTTCCGAATTGGTCGGACGCTGAAGATTTATTGCAGGATACGGCAACAATCATGTGGACAAAGTTCTCGGAATTTACACCGGGAACAAATTTTATTCGTTGGGCATGCCGCATTGCCCGTCTTGTGATCGCCAACCATTACCGAAAAAAGAAAGTTCGACACCGTAAACTTTACCTGAATATGGAACTTTTAGAAACCATTGCACAAGCAGCAGAATCCAGTAATCTTCTCTACCGGGACGACCGTATAGACGCTTTACAATATTGCCTTGCGAAGCTCCGAAAACGTGACCGGAAGCTCATTCGCTCACGCTATGAATCCGGCTCATCGATTAAGAATATTGCCAAGGCCCTCGGAAGGGGCATAGATGCAGTGTATAAATCGCTGAGCCGGATTCATTACCAGCTACTTTGCTGTATTGAAAATAGACTCAGAATGGAGAACTATCGGTGAAAGTATCTCCAAAAGAAATCGTAGAACTATTTGCCCTGCTCAACAAAACACTCGATGGCAGTCTGAGCCAGGAACAAAAGAGGCACCTCGAACACTTGCTGGAAAATAATTCATCGCTTCATCCTTATTACGTAAACTTTTTCATACTGAATTCAGAGCTGCGATCCTGCTTGTCTATGCCCACCTTAGATTTCTCCGATCAGAGCATCGTTAAAGATATATCTTTTTTAGAGCAGGCCTCTCACGAAACTTTGGCAAAAATGTGCGCAACCGAAAATATCTATTTCGACCAGGAACGCATTCGCAAGATACGGCAGCGTGCCGAGCGCCAACTACAGGATTTTTTGGCCGAACAAGAGTGCCAACGCGCTGAACAACAACGCCAGCGTATTAAGTATAGGCAGCGCTTTGTCCCGGATTTCACAGTGGTCACGAAAAAAATCGATTCCCTGGTTACATTCACAGGCAAAAGTATCGTAACACTGGCGGCATGTTTTGCCATAGCACTGGTTTTTGTAAGTTATATCCAATACTTTTTAGCGCACCGGGTTATCGCCACGCTCGGAGAAAACGTTAATGCCAAATGGACAGAACCTCCTGAGAGAACCAGCCTGGGCACCGGAGCTTTAAGCCTCGAAGAGGGATATGCACAACTGGTTTTTGCAAAGGGAGCACGGGTTATTGTGCAAGCTCCATGCAATTTTACACTTATCTCACCATCGAAGATGTCTGTAGAAAAGGGCGCTGTTATTGTCAAAGTCCCCAGGCAGGCCATCGGTTTTACTATCGACACCCAGACATCCTCTGTGAAAGACTTCGGAACTGAATTTGGTGTCACCGTCGATTCACAGGCACGAACAGAGATACATGTATTCGACGGGCTCATTCAGCTGCGCTCAATCGGACAGGCCCGATCGAGCCAGAATCAATGGGAGCTTACAAGCGGCAGCGCTGCCATCGTTGATAAAAACGGCAACCTCGAAATCGGTAAGGTCCAGGACAGGCCGCACTTGTTTGTTCGTAGGTTACCGAATGCCGACCAGGTTGGTATGCCCGGCCAGCGGCTTAATTTAGCAGACATTGTCGGCGGCGGCAATGGGCTCGGAACCGGAATGATAGGCCAGGGACTTCATCCATTAACCGGAGTAAAGGCAGGGGGTAAAACGGCAGTTTATGGTCAGGCAAGTGGATACGTACCAACACCGTTTCATGAATTTATTGACGGCGTGTTTATCCCTGATTCAGAAAACGGAGAACCGATTGTCATCAGCTCCACCGGCCTACAGTTTAATAACTGCCCGGACACTTCAGGCGTATGTATGCATATCATTCGAAACGGAACACGGTTCCAACACGAATACCTTCCTCCACGTTTAAGCCGAATCCGTGGACAGACTTTTGGTATTCCGGAACATCCCGCTATTGGAATGCACGCGAACGCAGGAGTTACCTTTGACCTGGATAGAATACGAGCGGCTCACGGAGATATAAGGATTGTGCGATTTAAGTCATTATGTGGAATCTCCGAGACAGTAGCGGAATTTAGCGATGGTTACTGGAAATCGCAGCGAATTACCGCCGGTTTTCGGGTACTGGTTGACGGGGAGTTGCGGTTTTATCAGGAGCTCGAAGCGGTTCCCGCCCAAAGTGCTGATATCGATATTGCGCTGGAGGAGTCAGACCGTTTCCTGACTCTCATCACAACCGAATGTCACCCAGACCGACCTTTTGCATGGTGTTTATTTGCTGAGCCGATTCTGGAATTGTCATCTAAGCAACAAAATAAAATAAATACAAAATAAAGTGTAAACGTAATATTTCAATATCGGGTGAATATAACTTAACAAGACAGAAGAAACAAAGTATTAAGAAAAGGAGGAAAACCATGAAAAGATTCATACTACTTTTCCTGGTCGTGCTTTGCCTGCTCGGTAAAGCAGTCACCACACAAGGGGCCATCGTAGGCCCATATCGTACAGATGATTATACACTTCATCTGTGGCATTTTGATGGTTCGGCGGACAGTGACCCCGTAGCTGATGAGATAGCAGCAAACGCTATACCTCTTGCTCTGGAAGGTGCGGCCACTCTTGAGGCTTCGGCGGCCGACTTCGGAAATGCGCTGCAGGCGGGTAACGGAGCTTATGCTGGTGGAGGCATTCAGCCTGTCACCCAGTTCGCTATGCCTGACTTCGGGTCTTTCACATTCGAAGCCATCATACGACCGGACGTTGACCCCCTGGCGCCACCCAACCACATGCAGATTATTTGCGGCGACCGCTCCGGCGGGCTGGACGTCCGTTCATGGCAGTTACGCATAACCGCCGCGGGCGAACTGGAATTCACCTTACTCGCAGGCGGTGCTCAGGCTCTTGCCGCTCCACTTCCATCGAGCGGCCCTAACGCTGCATTGCAGGGTCAATGGTATCACGTAGCCGTGACGTACACCGGCCAGGAAGGAACTCCCGGCAATCTGAAAATGTTCTGGACGCTGCTCGATGAGAGCCGGAGCGAAGCAGAGCTGCTTGCAGAATTTAATATGCAGGCCGACCTCGGAGGTGAGCCACTCCTTACAATAGGTTCCAGCGGCCGTAATCCTGATGGAGAAGGATTTCATGGCCTGATTGACGAGGTTCGTATCAGCAGCCTGGATCGCTATCCCAATGAAATGCAATTCGTCAGCCGGTCACATGTCGGCCAGTACGAGCCGGACGGTCAAACACTGCACTTATGGCATTTTAACGATTCGGCAGACAACACTACCGTGGCCGACGACACGACATATACACCTATAACATTAACGCTGCAGGGAACAGCCAGCTTAGGCAATCCATCTCTTGAAGGTTTCGAATATGCATTACAAACAGGTGCCAGCTCATACGCCACCGCTGATTCTCAACCTTTGACGGAACTCACAGGTTCGGACGGAGCATTCACATTTGAAGCAATCATTCGTCCGGGCGTTGACCCGCTGGCACCTTTGAACCATATGAATATCATTTGTGGTGAAAATAGCGGCGGATTAGACACGCGGTCATGGCAGTTTCGTATGAATACCGCAGGTGAGCTGGAATTCATCTTGCTGGCCGGCGGTGTTCAAAGCCTTACTGCTCCATTACCCGGCAGTGGTCCGAATGCTGCCGTCGCAAATCAATGGTACCACGTAGCCGCGACTTATAACGGCGCTGAAGGTACGGCCGGCAATTTGAAGCTCTACTGGACCTTAATTGACAAGGCCAAGACAGAGGCGGCTCTACTTGCAGAATTTAATATGCAGGCCGACCTGGGAGGCGATCCAATATTTACTATAGGAAGCAGCGGGCGCAATCCCGGCGGTGAGTACTTCCGAGGCCTGATTGATGAGGTCCGTATTAGCAGTCTCGACCGACTGGCGGATGAGATGCTGTTTACCAGCGAGGGTTCAAGTAGGTCGCCAGCATTTACCGTTCAGCCACCCGACACGCTGGTAGGTCTGGGCGAGACACTTAAGCTTCAGCCTTTGGTTTCCGGAGCGTTTCCAATGTCTTACCAGTGGCAGTTTAATGATGTCAACCTGCCGGGTGAGGTCGGTGACTCACTTATAATTCCTAATGTAACCTTTGAAAATGAAGGACAGTATCGAGTTATCGCCACGAATGAGCTCGGCAGCGCAACAAGTGACGCGGCTAATGTGACTGTAGGCGCCACATTCTCAGAGCTGTTTAATACCGGCGTAGATAGCAACGATGTGGATACACACTATTACCTTATCGACAGCAACGACATCGACAATCTCGGTCCAAACGCAATGGTTTGGGTCTATGATGAGAACGAGGACATCTGGCCATTCCCGTCTTTTGTTATCAGCCCGCCGACCTCGGCTTCAAGGTGGATTGGCCCAAGTGTAAATCCAACAAGCAATCCTCTCGGCCAATACGTCTATCACACTTCCTTTTTAATCGACTCGGCCGACCCGAATACAGCCGTACTGGAAGGTAAGTGGTCACTGCACACCGAAGGCGTGGACATCTTACTAAACGGCCAATCAACAGGTATTACAAATACAAACGACCAGGCCTACAGGGGATTCAATCCCTTCACAATTACCGAAGGATTTGTCCCGGGTTTGAACACACTTGATTTTGTCGTAAATCTTCTTGAAGATACGAGCGGATGGGGCATGACTATAACCGGTTTGCGTGTTGAGATGCGTGGAGTCGGCGAAGCACTACCCGCCGGTCCTCCGGAGATTATCACTCAACCGGAGAACAAAACAGTACGTAACGGAGGAAAAACCACTCTGTCTGTGGTCGCCTTAGGCAGGCCGCCCTTGTCCTATCAGTGGCTTTTCAATGGAAATCCGATAGATGACCCGAATGCAACAAAACGTACTTTAGACATAAATCCGGTAAGTGCAGATTCGGACGGCAGCTACTCAGTAGTAGTAACGAATGATTCTGATTCGGTAACCAGCGAGGCGGTGGAATTAACAGTTACCGAGGATAATCAGGCTCCTACAGCCCCTGTCTATAGAATTACGACCGGCCGAGACCAGCCCGTCACTATCTCAATATCGGCTTTAATATGGAATGCAAGCGATCCTGACGGGGACTGGGTGAGCTTTTACTCTGTTGACGAAACAAGTAGCGAGGGTGGGACTATCGTCGACCCGGGAGGAGCTACGTTCACTTATACTCCTTCCACTGGTTTTACCGGAGTTGACCGGTTCACTTACAATATGAAGGATCCATTCCTCGCCGAGGTGACAGGTGAAATAGAAGTTGAAGTAACTGAATAAGTGAATATTGCACAGCAACGAGCAGTGTTTTTAATCTGTTTTTGCGTTTCGCTGAAAGTCAATGGGGTGGCTGGAGGATTTTCCTCCGGCCACCTTTTATTTTTATCTCACAAGCATTAATATGCCTAAAACAGAATCTTCGGATTAGCTCTAAGTTATTTGCCTAAACCTGCAACATTACCATATCTCTTAACCGCATCTTTTCTGATATAATCCATTATTGGAGCATAGTGGATAGCGGGTTCTACACGGTTTCCTCGTGGATTCGCACCTGAGTATGCAATATCAAGAATAGTATCTCCTTCCCATATTCTCGGCTCAATCTCAAATTTGACTGAAAAACCATATTCGGAAAGAAACTTGAGATTAGGAACCGGAAACGGCTGGGCTTCCGCCCCTTCACATTCAGAGACGGAAGGAATAAGCGTCGGTGTTACAAAACCATCGTCAAGACCGAGGTCAAGGTTTCTCTTCTTCATTGTGATAAAGAAGAAATCGCCTGTAAACCACGGCCCTCTCGTGGTTCCAGAAGCATGTCTCGAGACGCTGCCGGGCTGAGCATCCAACTTTCGAAGCTCTCTGTCAAAAGCCAACGTTACTGCTTCATTGTATGTATGCTGGCTATCTTCAAGGGCAATAATCGCAACGTGAGTGCCAAACAGATTTGAAAATGTTTCTTCCCATGTGAATGCAGAAGGATGCTCTGGCTCCAATCCCTTACTCTTAAAACCGAACCATGTGATAATTTCGTGCCAGGTAGCTCCCATAAAGGCAAAGTATCGACCAAGACCAACGGAAACCTCATACGCGATACGTTCTTTTTCCTGCCGGGACATATCCTTCCAGCCTTCCGGACATTTAATATGAACATAATATCGCGAAGGCTCATACAACCTGAATGAAAAACCGGATTCATTTTTCATTATTTTCCGGTAAGTTTTCGCCGCAAGAAAGACCGTCCAATCAGCAGACTTGCGCGCATGGCCTATATCAATATGTCCACCTTTGCACGTGTATACTAAACCGTTTCTTTCAGACAAGTTAGGTCTGTATCCATGCTGCCCCAGATCCTCAGGCCCAGAATAAACCGTACCTAATGTCGGGGTAGGTAAATATCCCACTCGAATTCGCGGACTCGCATCAAGCCCCTCACGAACCAACTGGGCCGCCGTCTTTGATTCCGGAGCCTTGGTTCGTCCCTGATACACTCCCGCTCCGGCCCAGGCCAGAGCTTCCTGGCACCCAGCCGATACGAACATAATCGACAACATAAAAACGACAGCTAAGAAACGCATAATCATCCTGTTACCTTCTGCATAAAAGAAATATATAAACTATCCCTATGGAATCGCTAAAAATCTTGAACAACTCCACAGACCTCAAAATACTCCAACATGTAAAATTAATCCATATTTTTAAAGCTCTGCCACATATCCTTCAACGGCTTTTTAGGGTTCCTGCAAACATAAACAGGCAAATACCTTTCATGGCGAATAACCAACAAACACTTGAGGTGGGTTACCTGATTCACACTGTCGAAGTGCTGTTTTAGTTTCTCCAAGTCAATCCCTAACGCAATCACCACCTCCCCCGAATACCCTCTCGCACCCCAGAGAAAATACTGAAGATGCCCACTTATCGGTTTAGGAAGGTTATATTTTTCACCGAAAAGCCAAATTGCTCCAGCTTCTCCATAATTTCCCGTTATGATGCATGCTTTCGACTTTTCTTCTTCGCTTAAACTATTGTATGCTTTCGCAACTTTCGCTGCCATTTCATCCCAGCCAAACCTGTCTGCAAAATGCTGGTGGAGACGCCCGAGTCTGTGACGCTCTCCCTTTACTCCCATATACACACCTCTTCCTGAAAACTCAATAAGCGTATCAACCGGCAGAACAGGTCTTACAAATGGAACACTGACAAGCCCCATAAGGAATATCATTACGCCTAAGGTTTTTACAAGCCACCGGCCCCCGCGCTTTTCTGCAAAAAATCCCTCAATAGAAACCGCCCCTCCTGCAAATAAAACCGTATAAAATGGAGCCGGCAAATAAAATTTCACCTCTTGATAAATACAAATGGCCAGGATAATAATATAAGCATACCCTAAAACCCTGAACCTTTTGCCATTCTTATTAAAGATAAAATAGTAAATACCCGAAAGCCATACGGGAAAAGCAATAAGATTCATAACCACAAACTGATTCTTGATGAACTCCGCAGGTGTCGTCGGCCAGGTTTTCCCTGCGGCATAATTTTTATAGTATTCCAACGCCGGGAACCCACCTTTAGCCTGCCACAGGATATAAGGAGAAAATATTAAAAGTGCTATAACACCGCCCGCCCATAGCTGCCAGCTCAAAAAATGTTTTCTCTTTTTGGTCAACAATAAAGCTAAGCATATGCCGAATCCCAGGTAGAGTACTGTAATTTTGGTCATTAAACCGAATCCGGCGACTATGCCAAAATATATCCAGTATTTTTTATCTTCGGTCTTAAGCAGTAACA
Organism: Phycisphaerales bacterium; assembly: GCA_050049715.1. Lineage (GTDB taxonomy): Bacteria > Planctomycetota > Phycisphaerae > Sedimentisphaerales > Anaerobacaceae > NIOZ-UU13. The sequence goes on along the minus strand of JASFVS010000020.1, from coordinate 2,076 downwards.
CCATCACATAAAGCATTAATGTCCAGCAGAGCTTGTCAAAAGAATCATAAGTGTACACACTCTCAAAACATATATATATTGGAGCCAGGGTGACACATGCAAGTGCAAGAAATAGTGCGCTTCGGCCGCCGCCCATCTCTTTAACCATCAAGCTTACCAGCCAGATAACAACAACGCCGGAGACGGCCGGAAGCAGATGCAAAGAAAGAAACGATGTACCAAAAAGGAAACGGACAATCGCAAGAAGAAACGGAACAATCGGCGGAACATCTAAATAGCCGAAGTCCAAATTATCACTCAGCGCAATATAATATAGTTCGTCACGAAAATAACCATATTCGAAGGGAAACAAACATACAATTAATTTCAGTATAACGAAGTATAGTATAATGGCTTTTTCACCAAACAGCACATCCTTGCAGAAAAATTTTTGGCCCATATTCAAAATCCTTTTTCGGTCAAAGCTTTAAGTATAAAAAAATAGAAATCAAATGCAACTATCAATTTATATCTATACTCATTATGTTTAATTTATAAAGCACAGTTTTTTCTTTACAATCCCGCTTAACTGATTAGTATTATTCGTTCGTGACTTTATAAACAGCGATAACAAAATAATAACGGAAACGGAGAAAAAGACATGAGACTTACATTACGTTCTATAACAATTATTTTGGTCGTACTATCTTGTATGCCACTTAGCTTTGCGCAGGAAACAAAAACTAAAGGCTATCGTGACTGGTGGAACGAAGGATATCCAGGAAGACCTCGCAACAATCCTTCAATGAAGAAACTTCCTCTTATCCAGGTAAATGGTAATAAATTCGTTAATTCAAACGGCGATACGATACTGTTTCGGGGCTTATCAATTTCCGACCCCGACAAGGTGGTAAAGCAGGAACACTGGAAAAAGAAACATTTTGAAAAAGTAAAAGAAATGGGTGCAATGATTGTCCGAATTCCAGTCCACCCCGTCGCATGGCGAGAGCGCACTCCTTCGAAATATTTAGAGTTACTCGACCAGGTCGTTGAGTGGTGCACAGAGCTTGAAATGTATGTCATTATCGACTGGCATACCATCGGTAACTTAAAGATGGAACTGTTCCAGAACCCTATGTACGATACAACGCAGAAAGAAACATTTGAATTCTGGCGTACGATCGCCAGACATTTCAGAGGGCACAACACCGTTGCATTCTATGAACTCTTCAACGAACCGACTATATATAGAGGGGAACTTGGTAGAATGTCCTGGAGCGAGTGGAAAAAGTTGAACGAAGACATGATTCATCTTATTCGTGCCTATGATAAAGAAACTATTCCGTTGGTAGCCGGTCTTGACTGGGCATATGATTTGACACCCCTTCACATCGACCCCGTCCAGGCAGAAGGAATCGGATACGTGACGCATCCTTATGAGCATAAGCGGCAGAAACCATGGGAGCCAAAATGGGAAGAGAATTTCGGATTCGCAGCGAGCCAGTATCCCATTATTGCAACCGAATTTGGATTCAGGTTACGCAAAGGACAAGAAGTAAAAGACGAAGATTACCCTAAAGCCATTATAAAGTATCTTGAGGGTAAGGGAATCGGCTGGATCGGATGGGTATATGACCCGGAGTGGTATCCAAGAATGCTGGAATCGTGGGACACATACGAACTCACAGGAGGTGGAGAATTTTTCAAAAAGGCATTGCACGGGGAGATTGGGAATTGATAGGGGTTCGTTTTGCTTTGTGCGGCACGGAAGGGGGCTATTACCTTCAGATAAGCCGGGGTATTCAGACTGAGCATACGCGGGTCGTTGAATCGTTGAACAAAGTTTGCAATCGCCCATGCTTAATCCAATGACCATCTCCGCCCATATCGGATATAACAACTACTTAGGTTGTCTCTCCGGAACTTATAATGACGGTGGATTTTCCACCTAATTATCAATACTTTCATTTGTGCCTGAAACACTTCGAATTTCGAAATTAGTCGAGTGGTCTTTTGCTTTTAACTTTTCCTCAGTTTCAATCCCTGTTTTGATGTAGGGTTCGAGCTTTCTTTCCAGTTCGACTATTACCTCAGCAT
>JASFVS010000221.1:0-5434 GCA_050049715.1 Phycisphaerales bacterium | reverse complement strand
CACTTCTAATCTTTGCTCTGCTTACGTTAGTACCGGCGGCTAATTTCAGGACCAATTGTTCCATTGCAACGGGAGCTTTTGCTCGGCCGGTTTTTATAGCATAATCGGTCTCAGCTAATTGCTGTAGATACTCCCCGATTTGTTTTAAGCTTATTTTTTTAAGCTGTATAAAGAATTTATCTTTATTTTTCCATATTCGGCATCTGTTTGCAATTTCCCCGGGCCGGGAACCTTTATTAAGCAGCACTTTGGCCTCGAACATCCTGCGGACGTGGAAGGCGAAAGCCCCGACGATTGTATATTCGGCTGATTTATCCTGCGCAAACATACTCCTCAAGTATTCGACCGCTTGGCCGGGATTACCTGCAATTACGGCGTCAATTACTGAAAAGGCATTGAATAAACGATTATGGCCAATGAGTGATTCTATGTATTTTTGGGTAATGATCTTGTCAGTATCTGCAAACAAGGCCAGCTTATCGATTTCACTGTAAAGTCGTGTCAGTTCATCCCCGGCCAATTCGATTAAAAGTACAGCGGCGTTCCTGCTTAGCTTTTTGCCGTGAGCATCGTTGGCATAATTTATAAGACGCTGCGGCAGTTCACTGCGTCTTGGTGGTGTAATGGCGATTAACTTTCCTTTTTTGGTCAGTTTCTTGGCTAAATTCGTCTGTTTCGGCCAACTATTAACGGTCATTATAAGTCGTCCGGTTGCACAGGGATTATCGAAATATTTCTCAAGTAACTGACGGTTTTGAGATATGAAGTCGTCCGCTTTTCTTAACAGGACAACACGCTTATCGGTTAAAAATGGCAAAGTCCGCAATTCATCGAGCATTTCTGAAGCCGGGATTGAATCCGCCCGGCCCTCGAAAAGTCCGGTTGTTCTTTGCTCCGGCTCTAATAGCTCATCGAGAAGCGCCCGGCACTGAGCATTGACAAGAGAATCTTCTCTGCCGGAAATTACATAAATCAGTTTATCCATTATGTTCGGATGCTACTTGGACTTACGTTTCTTCTTTGTCTTTTTCTTTTTTGCTTTAGACTTTGTCTTAGACTTCGGTTTAGCTTTAGCCTTCGAATTTGACTTTGGCTTCTTATCATTGCTATTGGATTTGTCTTTATTGTTCGATTCTTCAGCAACTATCTTTGCAACGGCAACAAGTTTATCCCCTGGCTTAAGCTTAATTAAACGAACGCCCTGTGTATTTCTGCCAATCGAGCGGATTTGGTCAAGACCGGTTCGAATAATCATGCCGTTGGCTGTTATCATCATTAAGTCGTCTTTGTTATGTACGGCCTTAAGCGCAACTACCTTGCCGTTACGGGCGCTTGTTTTTATATTTTTCAGACCAACTCCACCACGGCTTTGTGACCGATAGTTTTCGAGCCCCGTCCGCTTGCCGTATCCGTTTTCGCAGACTGTAAATAGAGCAGCCTTTTCCTCGACAATTACCATACCTACAACGGCATCTCCCGAACGAAGATTAATGCCCCTGACACCTCGCGAAGCACGACCCATCGAACGAGCCTGGCTTTCGTCGAAGCGTATCGTCATCCCATCGCAGGTGCCCAGTACAATATGGTCATCTCCTGTAGTTAGTGCAACACCAATCAAATCGTCGGTTGGGTCAAGATTAATAGCAATAACCCCGGTCTTCCTCGGATTGCCGTATGCGGATAGCCTGGTCTTTTTAACAATACCGTTCTTTGTGGCCATAACGAGCTGTCGCGGTTGTATATTCTCATCGTCTTTGTCGTCAAAGTTGCTTACGTTGATTATTGATGCAATCTGTTGATTTCCAAGCTTCAAGAGGTTTACGATATTTCTTCCTTTACTTTGTCTGGACATACTCGGTATGTCATATACCTTCAGCCAGTAACACTTGCCGCGATTTGTAAAGATAAGCAGATAATCATGTGTAGAAGCGACAAAAAGATGTTCTATGAAATCGCCTTCTTTTGTAACTGAACCGATGATTCCCCTGCCGCCTCTGGCCTGCTTGCGGTATGTATCAATCGGCATCCGCTTAACGTATCCGCTATGGCTTACTGTAACGATAACCTCTTCTTCGGCAATCAAATCTTCTATCTCGAACTGCTGAGCACTGGCTGTAATTTTTGTCCGCCTGGGATCGCTGTATTTTTCTTTTATTTCGTGGATATCTTCACGAATGATGTCCAGTAGGAGCTCTTCATTGGCCAACACCGCCTCGTAACCTTCTATCTGCTCGATTAAATCGGCGTACTCTTTGGCCAGCTTTTCCATTTCCAGACCGGTCAGCCTTTGCAGCTGCATTGTTAGAATCGCATCGGCCTGCGGCCCGGTCAGAAAATGTTTCCCTTTACTCTTTTCCTTGATGAAAGACTTTGGCAGGATTTTCTTCAGCGTAGCCACTTCGGCCAGCCGCAAAGGTTTTTTCATAAGGTTCAGTTTGGCGGTTGGTGTATCGGGGGACTTTTTTATAAGTTCGATGATTTCGTCGATATCGCTGACAGCTAAAATGAGACCTTCGAGAATATGTGCTCTGTTTCTGCATCTTTTCATCAGGAATCTGCTTCGTCTTCGTAGCACAGTTTTGCGATGATTGATGAAGCAGTCGAGCATTTCTCTTATGTTGAGAGTTTCAGGCCTGTTATCAACAAGGGCAATATTGGCAATAGCAAAAGTACTCTGTAAAGAGCTGTAGCGATACAGTTTATTCAGTACGATTTCAGTGTCCGCATCTCTTTTTAGGTCCACGACAATCCGTAATCCGTGGCGGTCCGATTCGTCTCTGATGTCGGCTATTTCTGGAATTGTATTATTATGGACACAATCGGCAACCTTTGAAACAATCGTGGTCTTGACAACCATATAGGGTATTTCAGTAATTACGATTCTTTCCCTGCCTCTTTTGGTTTCTTCGACATCCACTTTGCCCCGCACAGTCAAATGACCGCGACCAGTTGTGTAGGCGTCAACGATACCCTTTTTGCCGCAAATTATTCCACCTGTTGGAAAATCAGGCCCCGGCAGAACCTTCATAATGTCCTTAAATCCACAGTTCGGGTCATCAATAACCAACAACAAAGCATCACAGATTTCACCGATATTATGAGGCGGGATACTTGTAGCCATACCCACAGCGATTCCGGTAGAGCCGTTGACCAAGAGATTCGGAAACTTTGAAGGCAAGACCGTAGGTTCCTCACGCGTTTCATCATAGTTCGGCACGAAATCGACTGTATCGTGTTTAATATCTTCAAGCATTTCCACTGCGGGAGCCGCCATTCTTGCTTCTGTATATCGCATAGCTGCTGGCGGGTCGGAATCGATACTGCCGAAATTACCCTGAGGGTCGATAAGCGTATAACGCATGTTCCATTCCTGGCCCAACCGCACCAATGTTCCATAGGTTGCCTGGTCGCCGTGGGGATGATAGTTACCGCCGGTATCACCGACGATTTTAGCGCACTTACGGTGTTTGCTTCGCGGCCCAAGATTTAGGTCGTTCATCGCGACCAGAATCCGTCTTTGTGAAGGTTTAAGACCATCGCGAACGTCCGGCAAGGCACGTGAAACTATAACGCTCATCGCGTAATTGAGATATGAATTTTTCAGCTCGTCGAGGATTTGCATATCCTCGAATTGCTCCTCTATTTTTTTGGCTTCCTTCATAAGTTCTCTGCTGTCCTTAATGTTAATTTATGTTTGCAAATAGAGTACTTGCAACCGACTGAAAAGTCAAGAAATACTGATGATTTTGAACGGGCAAAACACCCAATTTCTCCTGCCCGACACAAACCTTGCCCGGCCGGTCTTTCTGTGCTTTCCTGTTATAGAATGCTGCTCTTTATTATTCCAGCGATTCTATATATATATTGCGAAACTCGATTGGTCCGCCTTCGCTTTGCAGGCATATCCGGCCGCTCGTTGCCGTAGCGCCGGTACCTTCGTTCTGAAGTACTCCATTGACATAACAGCGAATTACGTCTGCATTACAGAAGATTTCATAAGTGTTCCACTGTCCCGGCGTTTTCTCACTGCTATTTTCTTTCTTGGGTATAATTACAAACGGCGTTGATGGGTTTTTCATGTCCTTGCCATCGATAGCAATACCGGCCCCGTTCATAAGAACAATATCACCTGCATTTTCGGCTTTTAACTGGCATTCGATGCACTTTGGCCATAATTTGTCCTCACCGCCGACGTGCAGCAGCACGCCGCTGTTGGTTGGCTCGCCGGGCCAGCGCCATTCCAGGTGAAGTTTATAGTTCTCGTATGCAGATTTGGTTCGCATGTACCCATTGGGTTTTCCTGTGCAATGTACAACGCCGTCTTTGACTGACCAGGCTTCAGACGTATCGATTGTTTCATCGGGGATAAATAATTTCCAGCCGGCAAGGTCTTTGCCGTTGAAGAGCATTGTCTTTTGTTTTGTTTCGAGGAGTCCACAACATGTCTGACAACCCGCCGTGATTGATAGAAATGCCAACAGGATAGTCAGAATCAGTAATCTACCTGTAACTCGCTTCATAATTTTGTCTCCGTAAATCCATTTTTTTACAACTTAAATTTCATCCGTTGATATGCTTAGTTACGTATCTAAGCCTCAGAATTTCACTAAAATACCAGATTCCTTCGATAGACGCAACTATAACAAAACGCTTTTTCGTAAACGTATATTCTTTGATGTTATTGCTAATCATTACCATAGCTATGTCGAACATTAAGCGTTTATAGTTCAAGGCTTGGAAATATTAATAGTATTGATGGGATAGGGGTTATCTATTTTGCGATTCTTGCTCGAACCATAGATAATTGAAATCCGGTCCGGGCTCCATAACCATAGATACCCTGGAGGCGGACTCTAACCGGTTGGAAGTCCAGGTTATATTTGGCTATATCAAAGGGAGCTATCTGCAGGCAGAAGCACCGTTTGGGGCAGTCCGGCAGGCAGTTCAAAATTTCAAGCTCTCGCTCCTGGCCCTGCTCGCCAATTAGAACCACACGCAGAGTTCGGCATCTCCATCCGGCATAAAACAAGTCCGTGCCGGCACTGTCAATAATTGGACCGTCGAAAGCCACTTCGACCCAGTGGTTTCGTGGTAAAAACATATACAAATTGCCTTTGGGATTTTCTACAAGCACTTCTGTTGGTGTCGTTACAAATGGTTTGGGTGTTGATGAGGTGGAAAGGTCAACTGCTCGAAACCCGTCGTTACCCGGGTCATTGAAGCTTGTTACTTCCGTTGGACTTGAAAACTCATCGTTTTCGAGAAGATATAATAAATCAGCAAATGGATGAGGTTCGGGATTTATATATTCTCTCACTGACACATAAGAAGTAGATTTGTGATTATTGTATTCTCTGACCGCCACAGTTGTTACCGCTGTTAAGGTTATGGCGCTAATTGTGACAGTGGCGGCAATCTTAGGCACTGTCACACC